>NZ_LANP01000017.1 GCF_000964595.1 Orientia chuto str. Dubai
ACTAATTAAAGTTGCATATAAACTATCTATGCCTAAAAAGTGATTAAACATGGTGGAAAAAACTTTAATCTGCATGGCGATTGCTGTTGATGATCTTATTATAGAACAAATAGCTGTAACAATTCTAACCTGTTTACCATAAAGATCCCCCATTGCTTCTGCTACAGATAATTTGCCAAAAAATTCCTGCATTCTTGGAATTAGAACATAAGCATAAATAAGTAAACATATTATTTGTCCTAGAATGGAAAATATTGCAACTACTCCAATTGAGTATATTTCATACAATCTAAAACTGAAAGTTCCTCCACCAATCCAAGTAGCTATTAAAGTTGCTGTAAGTGCAGTTGTACTGAAATTTTTTCCACCAAGAGCATAGTCTTTTATAGATTTTACTCCCTTACCATACAATAACCCTATAGCTAAATTTGTTATCAAGAACAATCCTACTAAAATTAGGTCTATATTTAATGCTGGCATTTTAAATTCCCTTTAATTCCTTAGTTAGCAATTATAAATGTATAACAACCAAATCATGTAACAAAACATCTATATAAAAATAGTGACTCAATATACTATTCTTGTCAATAATTGTATTTACTCTCAGTTTTAGATAGCGAGTCTAATAGATTCTAATAATGGAGTAATAATGGCTAATGTACATAAAACAGCTCCTTACTACCAATAAGTTCTGCATTACTTAGATTGTATTCAATAGCTGTATCGTAATTTTTAATTGTCTCTTGAGATTTTCTTAACTTAAAATATTCTTCTGCTAATATATTCTGAATTAAATTCTGTTGTATGAGCTGATTATTTTGTTCTGATGCAATATCTATATTTGAGATTATTAAGTAGTAAACCAGCTGATATATAAATTTCATATTAATCACCTTTTTAACTTTTAATTTTCTGCCTGTATTGAATGTTATCAGAAAATTTGTCAAGATTCTTTATTTTTTGTATTATTTTCTATTTAAATTATTGAGATACCAGCTCAAGTTCATATTGAATATGGAGTAGGTCTTGCTTCAAGGAGTTTCTTGACATGACCATTCCATTCATTACGGTAGTAATTTAAGCCATGCATTCTAATGTGGTGCTTAGTGGTTTCCATTATAATTTTAGCTTTTTTTTACTAAGGACTAAGTTTCTGCTGCATAATAAGATTCATAAAAAATTATACAGCACAGAAATATATCAAAATACAGTAATGAATACTCATTAGCTGATTTCTCGAAAAAAAAATGTACTGGCAAAATTTAAAAACTCATGTTACTGTGAAAGTTAGGTGAGGATTGAAATGATGATACAGTTTGCAAGATTTTAAGTAGAAGCAACAGGAGGAGATAGTTGTTGCAAAGCAGCGTATAACGCAAGAGTTATCATTAAAAACGAACAAACAAATACAATAATGAATGAGGTGGAACGAACTGAAACAAGAAGAAATAGCCAGCTATTAAAAGATATAGAATATTCTTGCCAGATAATCAAGAATTGAATTTAGAAGATATGATAAAAAGAACTCACCGAATAGTTAAGAAAGAAGGCGGAATGGGTGAAACATGGCTTGCTTAATATTCAGTATAACCTAAAACTGGTATGTTAAGATGGATTTAAGTTGTAGAATTATACAATGACTTTAGTCCATTTTCATCTAAAACTGGATTGCTTAACTCTATAGTTTCATATATTTCCTCAAGATTAGGCGTAAGCAATAGTTCTTCTAAACGCTAAGAAACCAATTATAACCTTAGAAATAAGCTATTCAAAAGATTTTAACAATAATATCTAATTCAAAATTTAGTATTATATATCGTAAGTTATGGATCTACTTAACTTACGATTATTTTTATTCTTCTACTGATATTTAAAAGTTATCATTTTGATTAAGATGATATTCTCCCGCAATTGTGTTGCTTAAATTTTCTTCGCTATCAAAACTTTCTAAATTATCTAAGCATAACAATGCAGATTGAAATGCTTCTAACTCAGGTAGTTTTAAGTACATAAATATTTTTTCTCTTATCTCATAAGGTAGAGGATAAAACTGCTCTATCTTACCTGAGTTATTTGTTATGACTGATGTTAAACGAGCTCGCTTAATATTATCTTGAAGACATTTTGCTACTGTAGGAAAAACTGCTTCGCAATGCCTATAGCAGTTTTCAACTGTATAATAATGTGCATATTGCAATTGCCTATGATCTATATTCTCTGGTAAATAATATAGATTATAGATATTAAGATCATGTCCTATTTCTATATCCTTTATTGACCACATATCTTGATGCTTTTGAACTAAATCTTCTCTGCCATTTATGAATTCCTCATTGATTCTGAATTTTTCTGAATCTTGTATACAAGATTGATTTGTACAATAGCTTTTATTACAATGTTTTGATGCAACAATATGAGCAATAAATAATTCTATTATTTGGTTACCTGCGTGATTATTAGGGCAAACCATAAGAGGAGTGAATCCTAAATGATCTTGCATATTTATATCCATATCGATATTCAATAGATACTTAACAACATTGATATGAGCTTTTTCAGCAGCAATATGCATGATGGTGTCACCGGTATTATTTTGTAAGTTGATATTGCTGCCATGCTGAATCAAAGTTTTTATAGCGTCTATATATCCTTTACTAGTAGAAATATGTAATGCAGTTTCTCCTAAAAGATTCTGTGAATCAATATTAGTACCATGCTCTAATAAAAGTTTTATAAGACTAGGAAGTTTTAATTTTGAAGTACCTGAGCAAGCATAATGCAAAGCTGAACACCCTCTAGCATCTGCTAAATTTACATCAATATTACGACCATATTCTAGCAAATATTGTACGATCTCTACATTACCATTCTCAGCTGCACAATGTACCGCGTTTTTGCCTGAATAATCTATGATGCTACATGTATTCATAAGCAGTTTAACTATTTCTAAACAATTTAAAGATGCTGCATAGTGACAAGCAGTTGCACCATCAGAATCTCTTGCAGAAGAAATGATATCTGGGGCTGCTAAAAGGCGTTTTACTATATTTATATTCTTTGAACATACTGCATAATGTAAAGGTGTCATCCCTAGTGGATTTTCTAAATTAACATCTATAGAATTTTCTTTTAAAAGCACTTCTACAACTTGTATCCAACCCCGAGCAACAGCATAGTGTAAAGGCGTCATACCTTTATTATCTTTTAAATTAACATTTATTTTGGTTTCTGCTATAAGACATTTCACAGTTTCAGCATCACCACATTTAGCAGCTTGATGTATAGAATGATCTTCATGATCGAAATTATTTTCCGCATTTGATAGTAAAATACTAATTCTGCGTAAAACTCTATAACCTTGTGATAAAATGTAACGTAGTAAAAAATGCATAATGTATTCCTGTATTTTAAATAGTATCTTCTAAGTTCTATTATACAATAAATGAAGAAAGTAAACTATTGATTGAAAATATGTTTTGTATGCAGTGTAGCAAAAATATGCAAAAATGTCGCAGGATCAAGTACAAAATACATATGATTACTAATAGGCAAATTTTATACATGCATGCACATTACAGATAACCTAGCATTTCAATGATTTGCAATGAACCTAATTTTGGATTAAGACTTTAGAATTAATAGGAGGAGTTTATTAGGTTAGACAGTAAACAACTCTGGAAGATTAATATATAGACAAAAGTATTTCATACTGAAAAGTGTTTGTATGCTAAAGCTTAAACAGAACATTTTAATATACTAGCCATAGTTTTAATAGTTTTATAATTGAACATTTCGCAGTAAAATTTTTTCAATTAAAGGTTAAGAGTTTATTTTTCATATTGTATACCAGTTATCAATTTCAATCCCATATTATAAAGATCAGAACACAATTTTTGTTTTAACATAGTATTATCGCAAAATAACAAACTAGTAATATACTTGGTTAATTGAGGAACATACCTAATATTTCTTTTGGTTATATTTAAGGCTTTGGATTTTGCCTTATTTATTAATTATAACAAATGTAATTTTAACTTTAAAACTAACCTTCCTTTACTAGTTTTGAAAAGAGCTGCAATATCACCAAATACTTTTATTAATTCTAAATTTCTTAATCAAAAACTGAGGTTAGTATAAGCTTTCAACTTTACGGAGTATTATTTATCAATGTTGACAATTTATAATTGATTGCATTATATTGCAGATAAAAAAAATGATCAAATGATTCATTTATTAATACTGTCATTATTGCAATATGTTATCTTTTTTAATAATGTATTGGCTGTTAAGCATGAATCTCATCTAAGTAATCAACTGCAGGTACTAATATCAAACAAGCATTATGAAATGCAACATGTTCCTATAGAAAAAGTAGATGTTTTTAAGCGTGCATTTTCTTTTAAAGAAAATACTGGTATCTATGTTTCTCAGTTTTCTGATTATGGAATGACAGGGTATGCTATAGATAAATTTTCTGAAAGCGAAAATAACCGCAATCATTATATTGAACGACCACAAGGCATGCCTGTAAAGTATTTAATTATGCACTATACGCATGAAAATTTTTTTAATACAGCGCAGATTTTTACTGCTAACAAATCTTTAGGTCAAGTTAGTTCTCATTTAGTTATTACAGAAAAAGAAGTAGAAGGAACACCAGGAGGAATTTTAGTATCTTTTGTACCAGAAAACCAAATTGCTTATCATGCTGGAATTAGTTTTTGGAAAAATGACACAGGTTTAAATGCGCTATCAATAGGTATTGAGCATGTTAACAAAGGAATTAATATACAAAATAAAACAAAAAAGTGGGTTCATTATGATGAGCACCAAATAACAGCTTCAGGTATAGTTAGCTCTGGAATAGTAAAGCGATATAATATAAACCCTACTTGTGTTTTAGGGCATTCAGATATTGCATATAATCGTAAAATTGATCCTGGGCCTTTATTTCCGTGGGGGAGATTATATCATGAGTATGGCGTTGGAGCATGGTTAACTGATGCAGAGTTAAATTCTCAGTATATTAGAGAAAAATATAACCCTAAGTTTTTGATCCAGAAAACATAGATGATATTACTTTTTTAAAATTACTACAAGAGTATGGATACCGCATTCCAGATAATGTTAATTTAAATAAAATAGATAATCCAAAGCAAGCTATTGCACTATGTGCTCCACTAATATTTGCTTTTAGAGCACATTTTTCAGCTAATCAACATCCTGAGCTTTGTAATAATCCTCAAATTACATCTACTGATAAATATTGGATTTGGGCACTAACTGCAAAATATCAAAATCAGATAAATCAATAATATAACTCTTAAATTTTTTTTACAATGGTAGTTCTTGGTAATGTCATATAACATAATTTGTTTTGACTTATGAAAAAACATAATATTATTTATATATCATTATTTAGTGTTATATTCATATGCTAGAAAACGATTTTGTAGTACTAGCTAGTAAGGCTATTAGTCAAATTGCAGATAATATTATACTTGAAGATCCAAAGGGAATAATTGATATAAATTTTGTTGATGAAATGATCCTGTATGTTACTATATCAACAAAGCAATTTGTCATTACTGGTCATACTTCTGCTAGGCAAATATGGGTGGTTTCTCCAATAAGTGGGCCTCATCATTTTAGTTACATTAATAATAGATGGCTAAATCGCAATAAACAAGATTTGTTGCTCTTGATACATTCGGAAATAAATCAGCTTATAAATTTTAATGTTCATTTAAATACATCTAATGAGTAATTATAAAATATTACATCTATTCCTAAAATATCTTCAACCTTATACATTTAAAATTTTTATTGTATTAATATCTTTAATAATGGTTTCTGGATCATTGCTTGATGTAGGCAGTGCAATTAAATTTTTAATAGACTACAATTGTAATTGTACTAATACAATCATAGCTCGAATTAGTATTACAATTGTAGTATTCAGTATATTTAGTTTTCTTAGATCTTTTACAATTAATAGTATTAGTGAAAATTTAATATTAGATATTAGATCTGATTTATTTAAACATTTGCTTACACTAAAGGTTAGTACTTTTGCTAAATTAAAGGTGATAGATATTAATAATAGACTTTTATCAAATATTAAGTCTATTGGAGAAATTATTAATAATTTATTCTCATTTATTCTTAGAAATAGTGTTATGTTTTTAGGAAGCTTAGCTTTAATGTTTATGCAGAGCGATAAGCTTACCTATTTAGTAATAATAATGTTTGCCATTATAGCATTACCAATAATAAAGATAGGAGGTTATATTCGCACTTTAACGCATAATACTCAATTTAAATTATTAAATATTCATTCTAAAATTGATGAATCATTTAGTAATATAAAATTAATATATGCATTTAATCAACAGTTACATCAACTTAATACACTTAATACACTACAACAAGAATATTTTACAGTATTTAAGCGTAAAATAAAACTAAGATCAATGTTTTTTTCACTAGTAATGGCATTGGTTATTAGTGCTATTACTTTCATTATTTGGCTAGGCAATAATGATATAGCTATAGGAGCTATATCTTCTGGAGACTTAACATCATTTCTTTATTATGCAATTGTTGCAGTAGCTAGTTTAGGAGGAATTATTGAATCTTTTGCTAAATTTTCTGGATACTTTACAGCCGCAGAAAAAGTTTTCAGCTTATTTGAGATTGATAATATAGAAAATAATTTTATATCAGAAAGTAGTGAATTACATAATGGGATCATTGAATTTAACAATATCAGTTTCTCATATCCATCAAGGCCAAATATTAAAATATTATCCAATTGTAATTTATTAATTACACCTGGTAAATTTGTTGGCATTGTTGGCAAATCTGGAGCAGGTAAAAGCACAATATTGCAACTATTAATTAGATTTTATGAGCCTACAACCGGCACTATTAAAATAGATAATATAGATATTAGTTCAGTTGATTTATGTCAAGTACGCAAAAATTTTAGTTATATCCCGCAAGAGCCTTATATTTTTTCAGATACAATAAAGAATAATATTCTGTTTTCAAATCCTAAAGCAAGTATGGAAGATATTGAATATGCTATAAAAATAGCAATGGTTGATGAATTTTTAGACAAAATGCCTAATGGCTTAAATAGCTTTATCGGGGAAAAAGGAAATATGATATCTGGGGGCCAACAACAAAGATTAGCAATTGCTCGAGGATTAATTACAAAGGCTTCTATCATTCTTTTAGATGAAGCTACTAATGCTATTGATAGTAAAACTGAAAAGATAATTTTAAATAATATTCGCAATATTTTTCCTCAAAAAACAATAATTATTGTTACTCACAGAATTAGCGCTATAGAGCAGGCAGATACTATTATAGTATTGGATAATGGGACAGTTGCTGCTCAGGGTAGTCATGCTGAGTTAAGTCAGAGCTGTCAACTATATAAACAACTAATCAGAAGAACTAATTTTTATAATATTGAACGTTTACAGTAAAATTTTTTCAGCTCTTTCAAAGAGCTGCAATATTAGCTTTATTTTTTAAGCTCTTTTGAATAACAGATAAAGCAAGATATAGAATCTATTTGTGATAAGCAGGTAGTCTTACTAAGGCGATACCATTCAAGTAAGAATGTTAAATAATTTAATATTATAGCTTTTAGTGCAATAAAACAATAGTATGAAGGTATATTAAAATCATATTTATATAATTTAAATAGCTCATATAAAAATATTTAAAGTTTTTGCAAGAAGAGATGATAATACTATTGAATCTCTGAATAGCTTAATTCCAGACATTCCAGTAGGTCTAATATTATAGTTAGATCAATTTGTTATTAAGGCTTATTCATATTCCTCCATACTAAACCTTACACCTAGTACTTCCTAATTGAAAGAGGTATTTAGTGCTATTTTAACTCCTTTGATTATAAGAATCTATATTCTGATCAGAAATTGTGCTAGCTAATAGATTTAATTGATAAGTATTGATAAGTTATGTATTTATACTTGACAATTAACAGCATTATATCAATGATACCATCAGCAATATTTATAATTTAATCACGCACAATGAAACTACTATCATTAATATCACTATTTTCTTTAATTTTTTGGCTTTCAAATATTAGCTATGCTAATACCAATGATATTGTAAATATATCTGAAGTTAATGTTAACACTAACAGTATTTCTGGAGAGCAAAAAATTTCTAATCTAGCGCAAAATTATTCCCTAACTCTTGTTGAGAACATTCAATGTAGACACTGTAAAAATTTCAAGTCTACATTTGATAAATTTATTGAAAAGTATAAATTTAATAGTGATATTATTCAAATAAGTCCATCAAATATAACTAAATCTCATAGAAAATTAATGGATATAATAAATGCTGTACCTACAGTAATTTTATTTAATAAAGCTAGTGATAAAAGCATAATATTTAGTCAAGGCAATGTTCCATTACAGCATCTAGAACAAACAGCTATTCAAGTGTGGGATAAATTATCACAAACAAATTAAATTCTAAATGCTATTAAATGCTATCATAATTAATATGAAAGCGAATATAGTATATTACCAACACTATAATTGCTAAACAAAACCATATAAGCGCATATTGTAAATGGTTATTTTGAATTCTATCCTTTAAGTTAGTTTGTAAAGGAGTTATTTGGCTGTTATCTTGAGAAGGGTTAGTTTGTAACAAATAGAAGTCGCTAATTTTATTAACATATTGTTGTCCAATATGATTTATAACATCACCCTTATCTAGAGTTAACCAAACATTGCTTTTTAAATTATTGCTAGGAAAAAATGCTTTTTGTTTTTCAAGTTCAATCATGATTCCCTCAATTTCAACATCTTGTTTGGTATCTATTGCATCTTTTTTTAAAACATCTTCTTTACAATCATCAGCAATAGCGCCACGTACTACTATTATTATATTTCCTTCATTAGTTAATAATGCTGATGCTAAAGTATATTTTTCTTTGTATCTACCATATAACAATATATCCTTTCCTGCTAAAAAATGCCCTTTTACCTTAGCTTTAGAAAATAATAAGTGCCTTGATGATAAATTAAATACTTTATTTAAATCAACAGGAATAGACTCTTTATCGTTAATAACTTTACTCAATAACTCATTTTTCATATTTAAACGATATATTTGCCAAACCCCTAGAGTGCAAAAACTTATTGCTACTATTGCAGTGAAAACGATTGGTATCAACCTTTTTATAAACATTTATAATCTCTATGATATGTAATAATTTGTAGGGTTATATATTAGTAGTAGTAAAATAACTAAGTATAGATTAAAGGCAGCTAAAAATATAAAAACTCTTAAAAAAAATAGTTAAAACTTTTTATATTAATATATTCTAAATATTATGTTTATTGAAGCCTAGTTTTATTAAAAATATTTATTAAATACTATTTTTCAAGAGAAGATATAAAAAATTGACGATATGTTTCAACAAAAACAACCTATAGGAAATAAATTAGTATTAAATATACAAGACATAATCAAAATTATACCGCATAAATATCCTTTCTTGATGATAGATAAAATTGTTGAGATAATTCCTAAAGAAAACATTATAGGAATTAAAAATGTTACAGTTAATGAACCTCAATTTATGGGTCATTTTCCTCATAATCCAGTTATGCCAGGAGTACTGATAATTGAATCTATGGCACAGTTATCTGCTATTTTAATTGCAAAAACTATTCCATATGATACTAGCAGTAAAATCTGTTACTTAATGAATGTTGAAAACGTGAAATTCAGACAAATAATTACTTGTGGAGATGTAATGGTTATTACATCTAAGATTATTCAATCTTATAATAAGCGTATATGGAAGTTCAATGCAAAAGTTAGCATTAGTGGTACAAATATACTAGCTGCTGAAGGAACATTTACTATAGCTATAAAAGATTTATAAAATACAACAATGAATTAATTTATGGTTAGAATAATTTCAGGAAAATTAAAAGGACAAAAAATTCCAGTTATTAAAAATAATAACTATCGCCCATCAACTAGCAGATTAAAGGAATCTGTGTTTAATATATTATCTACTCAGAGTTTCAATAAACTATCTACCAAAATAGAATTGTCTGAAATACAAATGTTGGATTTGTTTACTGGTACAGGTAATATAGCATTTGAGGCTTTATCAAGAGGAATTCAACATGTAACTTTAATTGATATGAATATTAACTGTTTAAGAGCAATTCAATCACATGCCTGTAAAATAAACATATATAATAAAATAACTTTATTAAAGTTAGATGCCACTAATCTACCGCAAGCGCATCACCATTATAATGTAGTTTTCATGGATCCTCCATTTTACAAAGAATTAATTAATAAAACTTTATTATCGTTGTGTAATAAATCTTGGCTTGATAATAATACAATGTTATTTATTGAATCTGAGTTAAGCCATAAGTTAGCACTACCGCTAAATTTTCATTTTCAGACAGAAAGAATTTATGGTAAAAGTAAGTTAACAGTTTTGCTATATACAAAATAATAATGAAAACTAAAAAACAATATACTTGCACTAATTGTGGCAGTATAAGCTATAAATGGTATGGAAGATGTTCTGAATGTAACGAATGGAACAGTCTTATAGAGGATGTTGTATCTAATAGTATCTATAATAATATTACAAATTCTATGGGAACTAATTTAACAATCAGTTCTCTTGATAAAGAAATTGATGAACATCCTAGAATTGTTAGTTCCATTAATGAATTAAATAGAGTTTTGGGAGGAGGATTAATTCTAGAGTCAGCCATTCTTATAGGAGGGGATCCTGGTATTGGTAAATCTACTTTATTACTACAATTATGTGCTCAATTATCAACTTCAGCTACTTCTTGCCTGTATATTTCTGGAGAAGAATCTGTTAATCAGATAAAGCTTAGGGCACAAAGATTAGGTTTAACAAACACGCAAATCAAACTTGTTTCAGCTACCAATATTCATGATATTATAACTACTATTAAAGCTAATAAACAAGAAATCCATCTGGTTGTTATTGATTCTATACAAACTATTTACAATCCTGACATTACATCAATAGCAGGTACAACATCGCAGGTCCGTGCAGCAGCTCAAATGTTAATATCTTTAACTAAATTAATTGGCATAGCGCTAATTATGGTAGGCCATATTACTAAAGATGGTCAGTTAGCTGGTCCTAAAATTCTAGAACATATGGTTGATACTGTTTTGTATCTTGAAGGAAGTTCTAATTATCAATATCGGCTTTTGCGAGCAATTAAAAATCGATTTGGAAAAACAAATGAAATAGGTGTTTTTACTATGGAACAATCTGGACTAATCGAGGTATCAAATCCATCTGAAATGTTTATACTAAATAATGAAACAAGTTATAGTGGTACTAGTGTCTTTGCAAGTATGGAAGGTTCACGGCCTATTTTAGTAGAGATTCAAGCATTAATATCTCCTTCTTATATTCCAACTCCAAGACGTTCTGTAGTTGGATGGGATAGTAATAGACTATCAATGATACTTGCAGTATTAGCTGTACGATATGGATTAACTCTTGCTGCTTATGAAGTATATTTAAGTGTGGCTGGTGGATTAAAAATCACAGAACCTGCAGTTGATTTAGCTGTTGCTGCTTCATTGATTTCTGCTGCATCAAACAAAACATTACCGCCTCACAGCATTTTTTTTGGGGAGATAAGTTTATCTGGAGAAATCAGGAAAGCTACGCAACCTGATCTTAGAATTAATGAAGCTATAAAACTTGGATTTAAAAATATTTTCTGTACTGATTATAGTAATAATACCGCAACTAATTTGAATTATAACATATACAATATTAAACATATTAAGCAATTAAAAAACATCTTATAATAGATTTAGTGAGTAAATGATGTATTAAAATTAGTTACTTCATTTTATAAATGATGAAAATTACATCACATAAGCTACAGTTTTTTAGGAAAATTTTTGCTGGTTATGAATGCAAATTGTATATATAATACTCTTTTTATTTCTTCTAGACTAGATGCTTTATTATCTAAATAAAAAACAACAAGCAATTTTTTAAACTAGTCATCTTCTTGAATAGTAAAAATGAATAATTATATTAATTAATATAAGTATTGATTATTTCAATATTTATGATTCTTAAATAATTTTATTAAATGTAAAGAGGTGTTTATGACTTTTTTAACACGTAGAAATAAGCTTGATAACCGTAATAATGTAAGACATGACTATTTGAGTAATGTACTTAGTGATTTTCTAAATGAGTTTAGTTCTTTTCCATCATCATTATTTTATGAAGATAAATCGTTATCGCCAAGACTAGATATTTCAGAGACAGATACAGAATATAATTTAGAAATTGAATTACCAGGTGTTAAGCAGCAAGATGTAGATTTAAAAATAGATAATAATGTTTTGACTATTCAAGGACATAAAGGCGAACAATCTGAAGAAAAAGAAAAAAATTATTGTATGCGTGAAAGGTATTATGGATCATTTAAAAGATCGATTAGTTTACCTTCAAATATTGATGAAAATAATATAGGTGCAACATTTAATCATGGAATATTACATATAAAAATTGCTAAAAAAGAACAGAATAAAGCACGAAAAATTGAAATAAAAAATTAATATTTCATGACTTAATTAGTTTTTCTAGTAGCTGAAATTCAAGAACTATCTTTCCCACATATAGATAGAAGCGCTGTTAGCCTATTAGTTAGCTTTCGCAATTTTCAATTTTTTAAATTTAGCAGCTAACTTTTAGTCTAATAGCTTAAAGTATATAGTCAATATAGAACTCTAAACAGGTAATTTTAAACAATTTTTTAGCTATTACAAAACTATTTACTTTTAAATAAAAGTTACATTATTCAGCTAGCTTGTTGTTTAAACCAAATCTTAAATTTACTAGATGCATAGAGCTAGATTTGCTATTTAATGAAGATTTTTAACAAGATGTGCGGATATTTTAGACAATAACTGCTGATGTTGTCTAATTTCATCTCTTGTAGGTTGAACAATTGCTGTATTTTTAATACTTGTAGAACGATTGGATATTATTACTTCTTTTTTAGAATCATCAAGCAGTGCTGCTTGCATACCTAACATCATACGATTATATACTAAAGCAAGCAGCTTAGCATCCTTTAAAGCACCATGATAATTTCTGTCTGAAGTATCAATATTGAATTTGTAACATAATGCATCTAAATTTACCCTTTCCTTAGGAAAACGTTTTCTAGCCAATATCAAGGTATCTATTACACAAGTATTTGGAATAGCAGATTTTCGAATTTTAAACAACTCAGCATTTAAAAAATGTATATCAAAACTAGCATTATGTATAATAAGTTGTGCTCCATCAATAAATTGTAAAAATTTGTCAGCAATTTCCTGAAACTTAGGCTTATCAGATAAAAATGTCCTAGATAGCCCATGTACTTTATATGCTTCTTTAGATATATCACGTTCTGGATTTATATAGCAATGGAATATATTATGTGTTTCTATATAGTTGCTATCTAACTCAACTGCTCCTATTTCTATAACTCTATGGCCCTGTTTGTAGTCAAGGCCGCTTGTTTCAGTATCTAAGACTATTTTTCTTTGCATATTAATAATTACTAATTTTATTTGTTTAAGTGAATCTATAAATTCATGTTATACACTCTAATGAATAATAAGTAACTATATTTTATAATTTCTTAAATATATTTTGATTAGCAATTATTTGCAACTTACATTTTAAAGACTAAATATTACTTTGTTTTTAATGCCAGAGAAAAAATTATGTATATTATGATTTTCAAAGTAACAATAAAACTACTGCTAGTATACAGTTATTATGAAGATATCAATATTCATTTGTTTTAACTTTTTGTATCTTTTTTACTTGTTCAATGTGTAACTTGCGCATTTTTCAAGATTTATACATTTCTATCTAAAATAAATTAATAATTGCAACTGTGTTTAAGGATTTAATTTTAGCAACTTATCTAGGAAAGATTTATCATCAAGCTAAATATTTATTACCTAATAGTTTGCTTGAAGCATTTGTTTCTTTTAATACAACATTCAACAGTTTAAGATCATAAGGGCTCACATTGTTAATAATCTTTTAATAAGGAGCAGCAAAAAAAATTTGCAGTGATTTTATAAAATTTTAACTCCAAATCAAAATGAACAACACTAAGCTCCATATTAGCCCTTATGGCTTAAAATGAAGCAATCGCAGTAATAAATAGTGAAATATGTTAAAGGAATAAATCTTTGAAACACAATGGCCCTGTTTAATATTCAGTATACCTAAAACTGTATGTTGAGGTAGAATTATACAATTGAACTTAGTACATTTTCCCCTGAAATTGGAGCGCTTGTGAACTCCATAGTTTCATATATTTCCTCCTCTATTCCATTAGGATTAGGAGTAAGTGATAGTTCTTTGTTATTGCTGTTCTTTATGCTTGTAGAACCCTCTTCAGCTAAATTTTTAACATCAGTATTTGTACTTGTTCCTATATCTTTTAAAGAAGTAGTATCAGTTTTCTTATGTTTATACCACAAACGATATGCAAGATATGCAAATCCAACAGCTGCTGCACCTGCTACTGCACCTGTTGCTACTAGAGCAGATGTTATGTAACTTTCCTCTTCAGGACTAGGTGTAGTATCAACAAATTCCATACTAGAACTAACTACTTCTGAATAATTAATTGTTGCGCTATTATAGCTACTATAAGTACCATTGCTAACTGCTTGTTGTTTAAATGCTTGATTAAAAAATTCCTGCATAGATCTGAAGCTACAATTCGATATCTGACAAGATTGAATCAAGTAACGACCAAAATTGGTATTAGTAATATTATTAATATAACTATTTATAAATCCACCTGTTCCTGCACTTTCTAATGTAGCATTACCAAATGTTAATACTTCTGCACTTATACATTCAGAAAGAAGTTTATTATTAGGTACTTTTTCAAAAATATGTACTATATTCTGAGGACCTCCAAGATATCCTATTAGATCAGATGGATCAGAACTTATACTACTACTACATTGAAACATCATTGCTATATACGTTTTGCCTGTATTCGGGTTAGTAGTCTCTACCTTAATAGTGTTGTCAGGAGATAGCTGCTTCATTGTAGTTATATTACAACTTGGTACATCATATGTATTAACAGAATGTAACAATTTCCCCATACACTTTGTTCCATAATCAATAATTTTTCCTGCCATCTCCCTAGTGTCTATTGCTGTTGTTATAATACTTCTAAAATTTAACATAATAACTAATCACCTTTATTAATATAATTTAATAAAGTAGTTGTTAAATTAACATAATTGTCAATTAATTATTCTATTAAATGTAAATTAATAAGGATGCAATATTTTTAAGTATTCTCCAATTAATTTCTGATAGTTTAAGATATATTGAGCAAGAGATATAAGTTTTTGCTGGCTTCAATGATTATTCTTTGTCTTTTATCATAAGGTTTTATTAACACAGTTTTAATATTATTAACATTGTCTTCTTGTATAACTTCTAATTTGCTAAACCATGTTTTATCAATATCATAACTACAAGTTTTAACTAAAGCTCTTAGTACTTTGTACCAAATTGAGTTAGAATCAAGTTGTTTGCTTAATTCTAGCAGATACTCTTCTTCACTGATTTGTTGCCGTGAAACAGCTTTAGGTTTCTCAAATGATGTAACTTGCAATTGTTGAATCCATATACATTCTGTACAGCTTCTAATATCTTTGGTTTATCACATTCAGTTAATGTAATATTCTTGAGCAACTTAACAAAAAATCTAGTTCGAACTGCTGGGCCAAAACTACAAGATGCTAGAATCTTATAAGCCATATCAGATTCGAAAGTGCCAGCTATTTTACGCTTTAACGGACTTTCTTTACTAGGATCTATTTCAATTTGAGTTAGATACTTTTCCTTAAAATTTTTTACATCATTAAATCTAAGGTTGTTGCTATTTGCCTGATCTATACTGCGTAATTCATTTGCTAGCGCCTTTGTTATATAGTTTAGAACTAATGTCTTACAACAAAATGATAATTCGAATATTGATCTGCTAGCTTCAATAGCAATTTGTAATAAAGTATATGTTGAACTCCCTATTAGACTTATGTTGCAGTATAACTGCATCTTCTTCTGGTGTTAATAGTGCTGCTTGCTCCTATATATAAGGCAGTATCAGATCTTAAAGGTTATAAAGAACATTATACTGTTAAAGGATTTTTATTTCAAAAAAGAGCTATTAAGATAGTTTGATAGTAGGAGTATAGAATCGTTTTTCGAACAAAGCAATACAGATAAAGAAATTAGCTTTGATCCAAGTAAAATCATCTTCAAACAGGGTTACGTCAGTACAATCTAATAAGGCGCAAGAAGCATCTATAAAGTATATGTTTACAAATGGTGTAGGTAATAAAAGAAGCTCTTATGCAGCTATGACAATGCATACATAGAATCTAAAATTATCCTGTAATAAGGAAGCTACTTAAAATTTTAATAGTTTAATTTATCAATTAAGTAAAGATCAAAGCATGAATTTGAAAACCGCTGCAGAGCTATAGTTGAGAAAATAGTTTTAGGTAAAATTGGTGATTGGTTTAAGTCTGTAATAACAGATATAGAAGGCAGATTTTATATAAACGATAAGTACTATCGCTACGGTAAAAAACCAGAACCATTCGCTGAAATAAGGAAAGCAACTGAACAACCTTATAACCTAGGAGATAGATTTTATATAAATAACAAACATTATTAATATGATTGAAAGTTAGAAATGAAGACCACACACAACCAAAAAATGATTTAGCTATAAATATCGATAATACTAACTTTTTCTTTCTTAGAAATTTAAGTTTATATATCTCAATTGTTTTCGCTATTGCTAAAAGTTTTATTTTTGCTGCTCAAAAAGCTTTTTAATTTTTTTGATCTAACTGGATGTTTGAGCTTTCTTAGCGCTTTAGCTTCAATTTGTCTTACTCTTTCTCTTGTTACCTTAAATTCGCTTCCAACTTCTTCAAGCGTATAGTCAGTAGGTAATCCAATGCCAAACCTTAGCCTTAATACTCGCTCTTCTCTTGCAGTAAGAGTTGACAAAGCACGAGTAGTAGTTTCTCGTAAGCTGAATTTAATAGCTTCTTCTATTGGCAATATAGCGTTTTTATCTTCAATAAAGTCTGATAAACAACTTCCATCTTCTTCTCCAATAGGGTTTTCTAAGCTAATTGGTTCCTTAGCAATCCTCATTACTTTCTTAACTTTTTCTACTGGTATTGATAGCTTATCAGCAATTTCAGAAGCAGTGGGTTCATAACCTAATTCACTATGCATTTGTTTGCTTACTCTAACAATCTTGCTAATAGTATCAGCCATATGAACTGGTATACGAATTGTTCGAGCTTGATCTGCTACAGCACGGCTAATTGATTGTCTAACCCACCAAGTAGCACAGGTAGAAAACTTATATCCAAGCATATAATTATACTTATCTACAGCTTTCATAAGTCCAATATTGCCTTCCTGAATCAAGTCTAAAAATGGCAATCCTCGATTAACATATGGCTTGGCTACATGTACTACCAAACGCGTATTAGATTCAACCATTTTCTTTTTTGCTATTTTACTTGCCGTTCCCCATTTTGAATAGCTTGGACTATTTCTTTAAATCTTTTTAAAGGTAATAACATTGCTTGTTCAATTTGGCTAAGGTAATCAGTGATATTTTTAATTATGCTCTTTTCCTGAGTTAAAAATTTATGCCACTGATCTTGATTTAATAACCTTACTTTCTGTAACCAATCATTACTGCTGTTATAGTAGGATAAAAAGTCATGCCGACTTATTTGATATTTTTCAGCTGCTTTGAGCAAATTAATCTCTTTGCTAATTATATCCTTATTAATGCTATATAATTTGTTCAAAATATTTTTAATAGACTGCTTGTTAAAGTGAATATTACTCACTGCTACAATTAATTCTTCAGATAACTCAGTAAATTTTTTGCTTTTTTGATAAGTATTACTAGATTTATATGATTTAAAATCATGAGCTGCTACTTCAAAAAGTTGAGTTGCTAAGTCAGAAATCACTTGCATTTTATCAAGAATTTTAGGGAGAATTTCTGATTCCGCTCTAGTTAAAGGTTCATTTTGTAGTTCTTCACAATCAGCATCATAGTCTTGTTGATCGTCTTCTTCTGTATGTTGATCATAGATATTATTTTCTAGCTCAATAAGATTTCTTACTAAGATTTTACCATGAACTAAATCTTCATACCACTGTATAAAAAGTTTTATAACATAAGGGCTATGGCAAATAAAGTGTATTACTGTTTTTTTTCCTTCTTCCATTTGCTTAGCAAGTTCTATTTCTCCATCTCTGGAAAGCAAAGTAGTATTGCTCATATCCTTTAGATATGCTCTAACAATATCAGTAGAGTATATATTATCTTCTAAGTCTTCTTCAAATTTGCCTTCAGAAGTATTTGAAGTTACAGCCACTTCTTCTTCGATTTTATCAGAGCATAATCCTAATTTATCATAATCAAAATCTTTATCTAAGTTAATATCTGGATCAGGTATTTTTGAAGATCGTTTTTCTGATTCGCTGGCAAAATTGTTAGTTAATTCTTCTATATTTTTTTTATTTTTTTTATTATAGATAGTAACTTTGTTATTTTTATTATGCAGACTTGTCATATTCTTCTTATTGTTCTAAGTGTAAAGCTTCGTTTAAAAAATCAATTTCATGCTCAATCTTAAGAATTTCCTGCTGATATAAACTTGCATTGTTAATACTATTTTGACAATCAGTATTTAAACTATTAATATATTCATCCTTTATAAGGATAACTTGGTATTTTTTATAAAATAAACCCCATAACAGCCTTATATTGTGCTGACTTTTTATAGTAAACAAGATATGATGCAATACTTCAAGTAACTTTTGTATCAATTGAACAACATCAACTTTTTTAAATTTTTGTATTAATTCAGTAATATCAACTCCTATTGAAGGAGGCAAATGACTTGAGTTATTACTTGATATAATATTTATTAACCATTGCCTAGCATTATAGGCTTCTTTATTACAAAATTCAAGATTAACAAAATTTTCTGCAATTATATCATCATTTAGTAACGCTGGACAATGAGCTATTAGCAGTAACAACACATATTCTAAGTACTCTTTGCTAGTTGGAATATTCAAATTCAATTTTTGTTTATCTAAATTGTTGTTGTTAGTATTAACTCTATTGAGTTGCCAGCATTTTTGTTTAAAAAAGACTTGATAATTCTTTGTTAATATCCAATCCTTAATTTCTTTAATATGATTATTAATTTTTTTTTCTAACTGGGCTTTAGATTCTGCAGTAGAAAATACTTTACCTTTTGTTTCTAAAATCCATAAAGCCTCTGATACTGCCAGCCTTTCATTTATAAGCTTTTGGAAGTGTTTAATTCCATGCTGCTTTAAAAATTGATCTGGATCCGATGCATCTGGTAGCATGATAAAACTCATAATTTTAGAGCAATTTATATAAGGTAAAACTTTTATAACAGCCTTCTGCATGGCTCGATTACCAGCTTGGTCTCCATCAAAACATAAAATTATTTCATCACAAATCTGCCATAATTTATGTAAATGTTTTTCAGTTAATGCTGTTCCTAAAGTTGCAACTGTTTCATAGATTCCTTGAGATTGTAAGGCGATTAGGTCCATGTATCCCTCTACAACAACAACTCTATTCTTGGAGTAAATATGACTAGTTGCAATATCTTCACCATACAATGCTTCATTTTTTTTAAACACAGCAGTTTCTGGGGAATTAAGATATTTTGGCTGGCTACTATCATCATTTACAACTCTACCTCCAAATCCTATAGTTTTATTAGCTGCATTAATAATAGGAAATATAATACGCTCTCTAAAAATTTCATAGCTTTTACTATTATCATTTTTTGCTATTAAACCAGCTTTAGCAATAAACGCTAAAGGAATTCCTCTTCTTTCTAAAAAATTTTGTAACAAATTTTTACCTGGAGCATAACCTATTTTATACTTTTTAATTTGGTAATCAGATAAACCCCTGTCATGCAAATATGATCTAATTTCATTGGAAAGATAACCAATAAAAAAATTCTGTGCTAGCTCAAGCGTATTATAAATTATATCTATTTCTTCATATAATTTTTCTTGCTCTTTAGAAAAGACTGGTATATCAATACCATTTTCTTGAGCTAGTTTTAGTGCTGATTCTCTATAAGACAAACCAGAAGTATCTGCTATAAACTTTATTACATCACCATGTGCAGAACAGCCAAAGCAATGATAAAACTTCTTGCGATCATTAACAGTAAATGAAGGAGTTTTTTCAGAATGAAATGGGCAGATTCCTATATATTCTGCTCCTTTTTTAATAAGATTAACTTTCCGCATAACAATTGTAGAAACAGCCAATCTAGTTCTAATATTTTCATAAAAGAAGTTAGAGGATCTCATTATAATTAAAATAATTAAAAGTTGTTACTCTGATACAATAGTATGCTGTATTTCCTATTGCTTATTAAAGAAAGATATATCAATTAGGCTAATTTATTTTGCCAAATTTATAATGCAGTTAAGTATACAATTGCTAATAAAAAATTCAAAGTTTTATTTTTTGAATTTTACACAAAGTTATTATTATAAAGATCTTGAATTACGATGTTATAATACCTATTTTGATAGCAATAAAGTTAGTTATCATTTTTACTTAAGCTACTTTAAAGTAGCTTAAGTAAAAATGTTGGTTTAATAAATGGTAATTTACACTTTAGAATTATAATTAAAATGATTTACCATAAGAAATTTTAATGATAAAATTACCATCTTAGATATTAAAATATCTGTAACTTCGAAATACCGTAATAAATTTTAATAAAAAAAATGACAAAATTTCCAATTACCATAAAAGGTTTTCGCAAGCTGGAGCAAGAGCTTAAGCATTTAAAATATGTTGAGCGGCTTAAAATTACAGCAGACATATCTACTGCTAGAGAGTTTGGAGATTTATCAGAAAATGCTGAATATAAAGCAGCAAAAGAAAGGCAGATGTTAAATGATAAAAAGATTTATGATCTAGAAAACAAGCTAGCAAATGCTGAAGTTATTGAAATAACTAAAATTAGTAGTAATTTAGTTAAATTTGGTGCTAAAGTAGTATTATTGGATCAAGACACTGAAAAGGAAGTAGTATATCAGATTGTTGGAGAGTATGAAGCAGATATTGCAAAAAATCTTATTTCTATAGCTTCTCCAATAGCGCAAGCATTAATTGGAAAAAAAATAGGTGATATTATTGAGGTTATTACTCCCAAAGGAGGAAGGTTTTATGAATTACTAAAAATTCAATATGTTGATTTTTAGTAATTCAAATTATGTTAAAACATATTAAATAAACAATAAAGAAAATAGCGATGAGTAATACAATAAATACTTTACCACTTTTAGCCTCGGATAATGGGTTTTATACTTATCTATTAAAAATTAATAAAATTCCTTCTTTAACTGCAGAGGAAGAGTATATGCTTGCAAAGTCTTATTTAGAACAGAATGACATAGAAGCAGTACACTTATTAGTTAAAAGCCACCTTAAGCTAGTTGCAAAGATAGCTTTATCATATCGTGGTTATGGTCTTCCAGTAGTTGACTTAGTTTCTGAAGGAAATCTAGGTTTGTTGCAGGCAGTAAAAAGGTATAATCCTAATCTTGGTTTTAGATTATCTACATATGCAATTTGGTGGATTAAAGCTGCAATACAAGATTATATTCTACGTTCATGGTCTTTAGTAAAATTAGGAACAACAGCAGCTCAAAAAAAGCTGTTTTTTAATTTAGGTAAGATTAAAGATAAGATTACTAAGTTGCATGCAAGAGCTGTTAATTCATCTGACTATAAGCAAATTTCTGATGAGTCAGGGGTATCAATAGCAGATGTATCAGAAGTTAATAAGCGCTTATCAAATGCTGACCTATCTCTTAATACTCCAGTTGGTTATCATGAAGACGATACTACTGAGCTGATTGAATTAGTACAGGAGCATCGACCGAATCAAGAGGTAATTTTAGCTAACTGGCAGGATTTTAACTCAAAAAAGGAGGTTTTAAAAAATGCCTTACAAACTCTTACACCAAGGGAGTTATATATTATTCGTGCAAGAAAATTGCAAGAAAAACCTGATACATTAGAAAAATTAAGCTTACATTTTAATATTTCAAAAGAGAGGATACGGCAAATAGAAAATAAAGCTTTTGAAAAGCTACAACTATATGTAATGAATGTTAAACAAAGATAATATTCAATTATTAAAATATGGTATTATGAAAATTGGGGATAAATTAAGGCTATATTTAAAGATATAAATAAAGTCTGAAAGTTAAAAAAATGCTATGAAATAAGCTAAAAACTGTCGTTTATTAAAGATGTTAATCTGGCTTTAGAAGATGATGTTCTTAAAACTGCTGTAAGGAATTGGCAAGCGATTCAATAATGATACAATGCAACATTTTGCTCTCTCTCAAGAGCCAATTAAAATTGCTTTTTTTATTTGATCAGTTTTATATTCACCATAAAGAATAGCTGTATTCAACAGCTGAAGTATTCCAGTGATGAAGAGCTGTTAGTGTGTTCCAGTGCTTACAACAACTGAGTAGTACAGCTTTAGCAGAGCGGCCACTAGTAACATAATTTTAACATCTTTGATAGATCATTGTACATGCACTAATTTAGCAACCACTTTTGTATCGGTAGTTTCTTGATAATCATTTTTGCAAAATCTATCATCAGTATATAAAGCTTGCTGGCCCTCTTTTTAGTTAAATTTATTATTCTCTTCTAAAATATCTTCTGATTTAAATCGTTAATCTTAGTGGTAAAAAGAAAAATTATAATAAATTATTAGAGCATCTTTCTTCAGGATCAAATTACTACGAACCATTTCTTGGTAAAGGTGCTTTATTTTTTTTAAGTTAAGTATCTTTTTAAATAATGTTTTTGTCTAATATTAATCTTGATTTAATCACCAGATATCACGCTGTAAAAAAATCCACAAAAGGTTAATAGATTATTGTATTACGAAAATCATTAATTATTACTATAGAATAAATTATTATAATAATAATTCTAACGATGTAACTGAAAAATTTACATATCTTACTCCTTTAGAGGAATTTATAGACTCAATAGAGATGGTACATCGTTTAATTCTGACAAGCAATATCTTAAGCTTCATATTGGCTTTAGAATATACAAATGTAGTAAACTTTTAACCAGTGTATCAATTTATGCGATGGGATTTTTCATTTATAGAACCCAAACAAGGGGATTTTGTTTATCTTGATCTCCTTTCACTAATCTGGAGAATGATTCTACACCAGACTTCCATTTAATGAAAAAGAGTAAATTATACTACAAAAGTTTTCTTCATAAATTACTAATAAAGATGTTAAAATTATGCTTTCAAATAATAACACTGCCTTCATTAGAGATCTATACAAAGACTTTCACATCACGCCTGTCAGAGTTATATACTCTATCAATGAATAACGCAATCACATTAATGAACTTATTATTACTAACTATTAAACTTGCTAATAATTAAAGATGAATCCGCCATCCAAAACGTATATTAAGTAGCATATAGCTAAACCACTATAAAA
The DNA here is from genome assembly GCF_000964595.1 of Orientia chuto str. Dubai. Lineage (GTDB taxonomy): Bacteria > Pseudomonadota > Alphaproteobacteria > Rickettsiales > Rickettsiaceae > Orientia > Orientia mediorientalis. Next base: position 23,783 of record NZ_LANP01000017.1, read on the forward strand.
CAGTGATGTTATATACTTTAATTAAAAATAATCTTAAGTGGCGTAATACTCCATGTGTCATACCCTAGTGAAAAAGGTTGAAAGTCATATTCAATCTAAAGAAGAAGAAAAGTTAATTTTTGTTAACTTTCGCACTTTATAGAACCTGCTATTAACTTGTGTTAACTTTTATTAATTTTTGTAATTAATATTCAACCTTAACTATAATTAAATTTCAAAATTTGTCAATATTATAAAAAAATTAATGCAAAGGTCGAATATAAGGAGAATAAAATTTAGGAAATTTAGCCTAATTTTTAATTCAGAAGTTGAACTAATGATCAAGAAACGATACAACCTAAGGGTAAATCAAGCGTTTTTCAATTCAGATGTATTATGAATGAATTAATATAAAAAAATTGCTATAAAACAAGCATAATTATTTGATCAGTTATTTAACCACAGTGTAATATTTATTAATAATATACATAAATTATATAGTAATTATGTCTTCAATAGTATTAAAGTTTACAAATAGATTACTAAGTAGACTCCGATGAAAACACAGTTTATAGAGATGAAACTGAAAAAGGACTTGTATTAAGAGTATCGAGTAGTGGAACAAAAATCTTTTATTTGGACAAGAAATATAAAACCAGGGGCTAAAAATAAAAATAGGACCATATCCAGATTTATCAGTTAGAGACGCTAAAAAAAGCAAGGGAACTCAAGACATTACTGGCGAAAGCATAGATCCGAGAGAAGTAAAACGTAAGAAATATATAGAGGAAAATGAGAAGCGTATAAAAGAAAACAAGAGATAACATTTGAAGAACTGCATAATAAGTATATTGAAGAGTACAGCAAAGTGTATGCTGTGACTGGAAAAGCTGTGCTGCAAGAATACATAATTATGCAAAACTATTATATACAAAAAAGATCAGCAAAATTGAAAGGGAGGATATTGAAAAAATATTCAAGGCATAAGCAAAGCAAGAAATATTCGACAGCGAATGCATTTCTGATAGATTTAGGAACTATATTTAATAGCAATAAAATGGGGGTTAATAGAAAAAACCCTAACTAGGAATAAAGAAACATAAATGCAGCAAGAGAACGTCGTCTAACTTACGATGAAATGCCGAAATTTTTACAAGTAGTAAAGCAAGAAAAGAGCGAGATAGTCAAATGTTTCATACTGCTAGCGTTATATACCGGAGCTAGAAAAAGGAATGTGTTAACCATGGAATGGAGCAATATAGATTTTGCTAAAAAAATATGGCATATACCAAAAACTAAGAATGGAAAGTCACAAGATGTACCATTAACAGACGATGCAATGGAAATATTACAGGGGATGAAAGTAACATCAAAATGGGTGCTACCAAGTGATACTAGCAAAAGCGGACACTTAGAGTCTCCAGATAAAACATGGCGTAAGATTTGTGCAAAGGCAGGCATAGAAAATTTAAGAATACACGATCTGCGCCGGACGCTTGCAAGTTGTCTGGCAGATTTTGGCGCAAGTCAGCATACAATTGGTATAGTATTGAATCATGATGACCTAAAAACAACGAGTATTTATGCTAGAGTTAGTTTAAAAGCAGTGCGGCAGTATATGTCTAAAGTTACACAAATGATGAATGAATGTACTGACAGAGTGCAATGCACGTTAATGTAACCTGCGCAGGTACTATCTGCGTTTGAAGATATTTAGCTAATTTAAATATTATATTAGTAAAATAAGTTTTCTCATGCTACAATCATAGCTGCAGGTGATTATGCAAAAGTTATATTGGTCATTATCAAGACCATTGAAATATATGGGCTTAAGTATAGATGAGTGGAGTGTAGTACTAGCTGGGGGAATTCCGGGAATAGTATTATTAAGTAGCAGTCATATTAAACTAGGCTTATTGTCTATAGTTACAGGTGCTATATTATGTTATAGCTTTAAGAAATTTAAAAAGGTTTCAGAATATTTTTTGTTAAAGAGTTTTTTAGTAGCCAAAGGTCTATTACCAAAACCAATAAGTTATTTAGGATTGCTAAATAAAAAAGTTGGTAAATAGTGAATCATCTCTTTAAGCAAAATGCTGTACAAGAGTTAGTAAGATATAATAAGGTCTTGCTGGTAATTACTGTATTACTGGCAGTATCCAATATAATTGCAATAATGACTGCAATTACAAAAGAAGAAAAATGGTTATTGATTCCGGCTATAGAGCCTAATCGTAAAATGGTGGTATCGTCAAATAGCTATCACGAGACTTATTTAAAGGAATGGGGCTGTAATGAAGGGATTATTCCTCCAGATGAGGTGGAA
>NZ_LANP01000018.1 GCF_000964595.1 Orientia chuto str. Dubai
CAATTTATTCTTGATAACTCGGATGCTTTAACATTGTCTATAGGTAAAATTGGTCTTGTAAGGCAGATAGAATCAGTATGAAGATGAAAAATAGGTTTTGCATAAAACTGATTATGCACCTTATATTCTACCTTTTGAATAAAAATTTTAGAATAATTTATAAAAATATTATTTTCTAGAATCACTGCTATAGCTGTATTTTTGGAGGCAAAAAGTGCAACACACAGTATATAACTAATGGTTGCAATATTGGTATAATTTTTTATCATTTTATTGGAAATTTTATTCCCTCAGAATGGAGAAAGTTAACAGGAGATAATGGAAAAAAAACTTAAGTAAAACATCTAAACAACTCTTATCATTGATGGTATAGTTAATTCAGCATCTATTTGTTTTGTAGTGCTATTAATTCCTTCTGTAGCTAATTTTTTAGTTAATTTATTAATTTTGTTTTGACCTTCATCTTCTATAGGCATAAAATTCCCCTGCTATTTAATTTAACAAATGGCTGCTAGAGGTTAAAAGAAATAAATTTGCTGTTTACGCCTTTAATCTCTAGAGAATATTATCTAACTCTAAACTCAGATAATATCAGGTATACAGCAATGATTTTTATCAGTACATGCTTTCTTATAATATTAAAATTTTTACATAATATTAAACACTGATGCGAAATTATCGCATTCACGGTTGTAAATAATGAAAATTTCATCAAAAAAGATATGTTAAAAAAGCTCTGTAACAATGATTATTACTGGCATTAAGGCTTATTTTCTGCTATAATCTATAGCAGAGATATTTATAAATAAAAAATTGTGTCAGTAGCAACAGCTAATAAGCCTTTCCTGCATTGGGTTGGTGGTAAAAGGAGAATTATTAATAAGTTATTAGAGCATCTTCCTTCAGGGCCATACTATTTCGAAGTTACTAACATGTTGAAAATTTTTAATAAGTTTTATGCATTGAGTATTACACCACTTTAGATTATTTTTAATTATTGTTCTATTATGAAGTTCAATAAAACCTACATCTCTTAATTCTACTAGGCATTGTCTAACCCCATTCTGTACTGAAGTCCTAATAACTCTTCATAAAATAATAACCATCCTGTAATTCTTCTATATTTCTATTATTATATATTTATAGTTGAGAACTATCAGCTAGCAACTGCCTTTCAGTTTTTCCTAAAGCTTTTCCATCATCAATTATTCATCTTCATTCTGCTGGAGAAAAATTTTCAACAAAATTATAAAAAATTGTACTAATATTGCTACTGTTATTTTTAGCAATATTATAACCAATGGCTGCAATATCGTATACTGTATGTTGCATTTTGTACTTCCAAAAATACAGCTATAGCAGTGATTTTAGAATATTTTTACAAATTATTCTAAAATTTTTATTCAAAAGGTAGAATATAGGGTGCATAATCAAGTTATGCAAAACCTATTTTCATCTTCATACTGATACTATCATAAGACCATGTTTTTATAGTCAATGCTTGAATATAATCCTTATTACGTACTAGAAAGCATTGATAATAGAATATAATCATCTCTGATAAGGAGAATTGCAAATACTATTACTTTCATCATGCTTATTATTATCAATCATGCTTATTATTATATTAGTATCAGAATTTTGTAGCGTATCGCTAATATATTTTAAAGCAATTTTACTAGAAATTTTAAAAAAATATGCATACATTTCCTCTATAGCTCGATGTTTTTCATATTTGATTCTTTCCTGAACTTGCATTTCATATTCTTTAATTTTGATTTCCAGATCATTTAGCTTTAATGCAGCAATATTGTTAGCTGCTTTTTGTGCTTGAGCAAGTAATGTTGTTTTTTTGTTTTTTGCTTCGATCAATTTTGTTTTTGCTTCAATGAGCATTTCTTCAGCATTATCATTAATAGCTATTGAGTGATCTATTCTATCCTTAATACTTTTAATTTTATTATCTAAAGTATTTGTCAAAAATTTCTTAAACGGCTTATAAGAGATAATAATAAATAGAATAAAATAAATTAGCACTTCAATATTTCATTAAGTTATTGTTTTTTTTATCTAATTTGTTATAATATTCATATAGATAATTAACATCAGCTTCATGATTTGTTAGTTTTTTTATAAGATCTTGAGAATACTGAATCACCTGTTCTTTATAGCTACTTTGAAAATTCGTCATCATATTTTCAATTTCAGCAATACAATTTGCAATTTTTTGATCAAGTTGCTTAGAATGATGATTCCATTTTTGATTGCATATTTCTTCGCTAGATTTCTTTGCTTGCCTTATAATCTCTTCAGCCTCAAGTTCAGATAGATGAGTAATCTTATCAATTTCTTCATTAATTTGCTGCACTTGAAGATTAATCTTTTTAGCTTTCTCAATATATGAAGAAATATAATTGTTTCTTCTAGTAAAGATATTTTCAGCTAAAGGTACAATTATAAAGTTAATAATTAATAATAAAAAAGTAAAAGTAATAGCTAACCAAAATAACTGTGTAGGAAAGAAGATATAATCTAACTGAGGCATATTACTTTAAGTAAACATTAATAATATTGCTAAAATGAATGAAAATAGCCCCATAGCTTCAGCTAATCCTGCTCCAATTAAAGCTGCTTTCTGTAAGTCTTCAGTAGCTGAAGGGTTACGTGCAATCGAATTCATCAATGCATTAAATATACTGGCAACTCCTAATGCTGCACCAGCCATACCAAACGCCATAAAAGCTACAGCTATGTACTTAAAAGATATAGGATCCATTTTTTTTATAATCTCCTGTATAATTAGTATTATCAAATATAGCTATAACGCTATTTTAATGTAAATTTACTACATCTCTTAAGTAGACACAAGACAAAATTGTGAAAATATATGCTTGTAAAATAGAAATAAATAATTCAAATCCAATAAGTATAATAACTAAAGCTATAGGTAATGGTTTCAAAAGCCAAGTTAAACTAACAATAGGCCAAGCAATTATTTTTAGTAATATATGCCCAGCTACCATATTTGCAGTTAACCTTAAAGATAAACTAATTGGTTTTGAAAAAAAAGTGCATAACTCGATTATGATTATTATTGGTGCTAACCAAATAGGTATATTCTTTGGTAAGAAGAGTGAAAAAATTTCTAATTTATGCCTTAAAATACCGTAAATTAAAGTAGCAATAAATACTATCATTGCTAGGCTAAATGTAACTATTATATGGCTAGTAAATGTAAATGCATAGGGAACCATTCCAAGAATATTACCAAAGCTAATAAAAAGAAACAATGTAAAAATTAAAGGAAAGAATAATCTTCCTTCAGGCCCTATAGTACTATATACCAGCTTTTTATTTGACTCATATATAATTTCTCCAAGAGCTTGCCACCTTGAGGGTACAATGCTACTGTAAGTGAATGCTGTAATTAGCAACAAACTAGCAGCTATGCTAGCAAAAATCATAGCTAATGATGAGTTAGTAATACTAATGTTATAGCCTACAATCTCTAATGGTACAATTGGTTTAATCAAAAACTGACTTAAAGGATTAGCTAACATTATTTATATTTTCAATAAATTTTAGCGAACATTTTATACAAAAAATAATTTTTTATTATTTTAACATGTTTTATAAAAATAACTAGGGCTTTTCTGTTGCTCGGTAAGCCCATTTAACCGCTCAGTATGCTAGTCTATTAAGCTGCTAATGCAAGCTTAGGTAAACCAACATCTGAAGAAAGCTCGTTATCGTTTGCATTTCTTCTTTTTGACCCATTTAAACAATACTTTATTTAAACATTGCCTAAAACGACGGAATCATATCGAGCAAAATTTATTATTTTACTAGGTGTGTCGAAACTTTTTCACCCCCATAAAAACATTGCTTTATTCTGGTGGAGGTGCCGAGTACTGCCCCCGGGTCCACTGCCTCTATTTTTAATAAGATTTATTGCCATAGCTTAATTTAGCATCTTAATTATAATATATAGGTTTTTAGTTTTCAAGAAATTAACTAGATAAAGTACAAAATTAAAATTTATAATAATTTTGAGATAATTTGCCAGAATACAATAGATTAGTAAGTAATCAATAAAAATAAATCTTTACTTAAAGTAGCACGTAGTTATAACCTCAGTTTTGGATTAGATATGATATATTAAAATCTATGAATAACTTGTATCTAAAGTTCTAGTTAGTTTATTAGTGTTGATATGAGTACAAGAGAAAAATCATTACATAACATTTTCATTTGAGGCGTTAATTCAATTCTAGATTAGAAAGTAACTATGAAAAACGAAAAGTATCAAAAATATAATTATTACTTCAATATTTTAGTAGAAGAAGACTTTTCAAAGCTTACAAAATAAATACTAAAATTAAGTATAATAACATTGCCTAATAAAAAAGATTTGAAAGTCATATTCAATATAAAGGAGAAGGAAGATTAATTTTTGTTAACTTTCGCACTTTATAGAGCCTACTATTAACTTGTGTTAACTTTAATTAATTTTTGTAATTAACATTATTTGTCAATATTACAAAAAAATTAAAGCCAAATGCCGAAAATAGGGATAATAAAAATTTAGGAAATTTAGCGCTAATTTTTAACTTAAAAGTTGAACTAATAATCAAGAAACGCATGCAATCTAAGGGTGATTAAGCTATTTTCAATTCAGATGTATTATGAATGAATTAATATAAAAAAATTGCTATAAAACAAGCATAATTATTTGATCAGTTATTTAACCACAGTATTTATTAATAATATACATAAATTATATAGTAATTATATTGTTCTATATTAATATAGCCGGTCTATATTATGTCTTTTATTTAATAGCAAATTTTTTGTACTAACTTGTTCATAATATATTCTACTTAAAAATCACTTAGTTAGTCTTGAGTTGTATACATCTATCGATCATTAGGTTAAAAATTAGTGCTCAACTTTCCAAATTTTTATTCTCCATATTTTCTCCTTCCTTTTTTTGCTCATAATTTACCTCTTTAAGTTCTCTCCTAATTTATTTCTTAATCCAAAATTGAGATTTATAGTATAGTTGCTGTATCAAAATATATTTTGAATATTCCCATCATTTCTACCATCAAACTTGTAATAAGTTATAAATATAAAAGTTTAAAATTTTTTAAACTAGATAGGCCAATTATTGAAAATACTATTGATATAGTCCAAAATATATTTACTATTTTAGATTCGCCCCAACCTATCTGTTCAAAATGATGGTGTATGGGAGCCATTTTAAAAATACGCTTTCCTTTTAAATATTTAATTGAATATAATTGAATTATAACCGATAAGGCTTCTATTACAAATAGCCCTCCAATAATAGCAAGTCTTATTTCATTCTTACTAATTATACTAATTATACCAATAGCTCCTCCAAGAGATAAACTACCAACATCACCCATGAATATTTTAGCTGGTTTAACATTATACCATAAAAATCCTAGACTTGCTCCAGCTATAGCAGAACATAATACTGTTAGTTCTGAAGCTTGCGGAACATGTAAAATTTGTAAGTTATTAGTATTAATATATGATGCATCTTCAGCTAAGTAGCACATTAATCCTAAACATAAAGCTACTACAATAATTGGTACGGTAACTAATCCATCCAGTCCATCAGTTAAGTTTACTGCATTAGATGTTCCAATAATTATAAATAAAGCAAGAGGAATATATAATATAGATAAATTAATAGTTAACTTTTGAAAAAAAGGAATTATTACATAATTGGCTATTCCTGAATCTAGATTATAGCTAATAATTATATAACTAATTATACTTACTATAATTTGGCTAATTAATTTATAAATTGGACTAATACCTTTTGTATTTTTTTTTATTACTTTCTGATAATCATCAATGAAACCTAAAGCTGCTAAACTAAGCATTACAAATATTGTTAGCAGTACATAAATATTTTTATAATCAGCTAGTATCAGTGTTGATAATATTATTGAGAAGATAATTGCAATTCCCCCCATTGTTGGGGTTCCAACTTTAGTTATATGTCTTTTAGGGCCAAAGTTTCTAATAGGTTGTACTAAATTCTTCCAAGTTTTAAAATATTTTATTAGAAGAGGAACTAAAGAAAACGATATAATAAAGCTTAACAATATTGCTATTCCACTTCTTACTATAACATTACTAAAAATGCTAAAAATATCACTGCCATCAGTACATGATGCAAATAGATTATATAGCATCTTTTAACTTTCTAGACTCAAGTAAGTTTTCTATTATTAAACTAAGCTTCATACGATTTGACCCTTTAATTAAAACATAATCATCTTTATGTAATAAAGATAAAAATTTATCAACTGTTAATTCATATATGCTATTGTAATGATTAAGTTTAAGCTTATTAGGTAATAGTTCATACATGTTTTTCATTAATGATCCAATAGCAATAACATAAATATTACACTCTACAATATAAGTAATAAGATTTAAATGATGTTCTTTTGCTCTATATCCTAACTCTAGCATATCGCCTAAAACAGCTACTTTTCGTTTAGCTTTAATTTGACCTAATAGTTGCAATGCATTTTTCATTGAAGCTGGATTAGCATTATAACAATCATCTATTATAAATAAGGAGTTTGAATTAAAGCTTAATAAATAAACTTTGCCTCTACCTTCAAAGTTTTTAAGTGTATTAATTACTTCAATTACTTTAGTTAAATTGATTTTGCAAATATCACTTACTAACAGTACTACAGCAATATTAAGGGCTTGACCATAGCTCAGAATTTGAGTATTAAATTGAAAATAATTCCCATTACAATTAATATTTATTACTGATTTTTGATTATTAGAATCATAATAATAACTTGTAACTTTACTATTAGCTGCTTGGTGATTTCCAAAAGTAAACACATTACTAATACCAACTTTATTAATGTATTCAAGCTGTTTAGTAAAAAACATGCTGTCAGAATTAATAACTGCTATGCCTTCATCAACTAACCCATCAAAAATTTCGCATTTGGATTCTGTTAAATGTTCCAATGAATTAAAAAATTCAGTGTGGGCTGAATTAATATTAGTAAGTATAGCAATATTTAATGGTAAAATTTTAACTAATTCTCGTAGTTCTCCAGCTCTGGTCATACCTAATTCAAAAATAGCATATTCAGTATTAATTGGCACTGATGCAAGGTTTAGCAGCATACCAAGTAAATTATTGAAATTTTTTCTGCTAGCAAAAGTTTTATAACATGTGCTAAAAACTTTGAACATTATTTCCTTTGTTGATGTCTTACCAACGCTACCAGTAATGCCAATGAACTTAGTATTTTTTAACTGTTGATGCCGGTAATTTGCTAGTTGTGATAATGCATTCTTTGTATTATTAACTAAAATGATTTTATCATTTTTAATGTTATCAATTAACCGACTTACTATTACTGCATCAGCACCATAAGTAAGCGCATCATTAACAAATTGATGACCATCGCCTCCATTATTAGATTGCAAAGCAATAAATAAATCTCCAGGTTGGACATGTTTTGAATTAAACTGAACAATTCCTCTAACACTAACATTCACTCGAACTCCTAGCGCTGCTGTTAAATCTGTAGCTGACCACATTTCCATCATTTATTCATCTTATTTAATTGTTTTAAATGAAATTTTACTTGCTCCATATCATTATAATCAATTACACGATTTCCTATTATTTGCTGGCGAGTTTCATGGCCTTTTCCAGCTATCAGTAGTATATCGTTATCTACCATTGTATTTATGGCATATTTTATTGCTTCTCCTCGATTTGGAATTTCAACAGCCGATGTAGCTACTTGCAATATTTCTTTTCTAATTGCTGCTGGATCCTCATTACAAGTATCCTGGTCAGTAATTATTACTAAGTCTGATAACTTGCTTGCTACTATTCCCATTTGTATTCTTCTAGCCATTATGTCCTGGTTTTCACTACCACCAAATATAGTTACTAATCTTCCTTTATTATTATTTAATATCCGTAACTCAGTCAACATTGTTGCCAATGCATTAGGAGTAATAGTATAATCAACAAAAACATAACAATTACCAAATTTTATTTTCTCCATTCTGCCTTTAATTGGTTTTAAATTAGATAGCAATGGTATTAATTTCTCAGACTTAAGGCCAACATTAATAGCTAATAACAAAGCTATTAACATATTAGTAATGTGAACTCTACCTATAATTGGTACTTTAAATTTATAATCTTTATCTTTATATCTAAAATGTACTTTTTGGCCATTAAATGAACCTTGAACACTAACAATTTGAATATCACCTTGTCGTTCTACACTTAATAACCTTAGACCAAATTCTTGAGTAATTTTTGATTGAATAATTTGCAATTCATTAATGTTGTTGTTAACTATTACTACACCATTACTAATCATATTTTCTTTAAAAAGCTTTAACTTGGCATCAAGATATTTATTCATAGTTTTATGATAATCTAAATGCTCGCGGCTAAAACTAGTAAATGCAGCTGCTTTAAATTTAATTCCTTTCAATCTATTTTGATCAATACCATGACTAGAAGCTTCTAATGCTACAAAATTAATTCCATGAGTAGCAAGTTGATGCAAAATATATCGTGTTTTAATATAGCTCCTAGTAGTATCATATTCTGGTTTTATTGGATCAGGATTTAATAGCTTATTTAAATAGTTATTTGTAGTTATAACTCCTAAAGTACCAACACTAGCAGCTTGCTTACCAGCTAACATACATAATTGTTGAAAATAATTAACAACTGAAGTTTTTCCATCAGTACCAGTTACAGCAACTAAGTATTTAGGTAATTTGGGATATAAATAATTAACTACTGTTTCTAGCACTAGAGCAATATCTTGAACTACTATAATATTATCGTGCGGTATTACAAAATTCTGGCTGGTAATAATTAAACTAGCTCCATTTGTTAAAGCTATATCAATGAAGTCATTGCCATTATGAAATAATCCTGCTAATGCAAAGAATATTTGCCCGGGTCCAGCTAATTGGGCTGTGATAGCAATATTTTTTATATTCCGCCTTTTTATAAGCTCAATGATACTATTTGATTCCATATTAACGCTTTTGTTATACAATTAACTTATTTAATTGTTTTAAATGAAGCTTTACCTGCTCCATGTCATTATAATAAATTACATGATTGCCTACTATCTGTTGACGCGTTTCATGGCCTTTTCCAGCTATAAGTAGTATATCATTATCTATCATTGTATTTATAGCATATTTTATTGCTTCTCCTCGGTTTGGAATTTCAATAGCTGATGTAGCTACTTGCAATATTTCTTTTCTAATTGCTGCTGGATCTTCATTGCAAGTGTTCTGATCAGTAATTATTACTAAGTCTGATAACTTGCTTGCTATTATTCCCATTTGTATTCTTCTAGCTATTGCATCTCTGTTTTCACTACCACCAAATATGGTTATTAATCTCCCTTTATTATTATTTAATACTCTTAACTCAGTCAACATCGTTGCTAATGCATTGGGAGTAAGAGCATAGTCAACAAAAACATAACAATTACCAAATTTTATTTTCTCCATTCTGCCTTTAATTGGTTTTAAATTAGATAGTAATGGTATTAATTTCTCAGACTTAAAACCAACATTAATGGCTAATAACAAAGCTATTAACATATTAGTAATATGAACTCTACCTATAATTGGTACTTTAAATCCATAATCTTTATTTTTATATCTAAAATGTACTTTTTGGCCATTAAATGAACCTTGAACACTGACAATTTGAATATCACCTTGTCGTTCTACACTTAATAGCTTTAGACCGAATTCGCTAGTAATTTTCGATTGAATAATTTGCAACTCATTAATGTTGTTGTTAACTATTGCTGCACCATTACTAACCACATTTTCTTTAAAAAGCTTTAACTTGGCATCAAGATATTTATTCATAGTTTTGTGATAATCTAGATGATCGCGGCTAAAACTAGTTAATGCAGCTGCTTTAAATTTAATTCCTTTCAATCTACTTTGATCAATACCATGACTAGAAGCTTCTAATGCTACAAAATTAATTCCATAAGTAGCAAGCTGATGCAAGATATATCGTGTTTCAATATAACTCCGAGTAGTAGCGCATTCAGGTTTTATTGGATCAGGATTTAATAGCTTATTTAAATAGTTATTTGTAGTTATAACTCCTAAAGTACCAATACTAGCAGCTTGCTTATTAGCCAACATACATAATTGTTGAAAATAATTAACAACTGAAGTTTTTCCATCAGTACCAGTTACAGCAACTAAGTATTCAGGTAATTTGGGATATAAATAATTAACTACTGTTTCTAGCACTATGGAAATATCTTTAACTACTATAATATTGTCATGCGGTATTGCTGGATTCTGATTGGTAATAATTAAACTAGCTCCATGTGCTAAAGCTATATCAATGAAGTCATTGCCATTATGAAATAATCCTGGTATAGCAAAAAATATTTTGCCAGGTTCTGCTGACTGTGCTGTTATAGCAATATTTTTTATATTCCGCTTTTTTATAAGCTCAATGATACTATTGGATTCCATATTGAATCTTGTTATTAATTTTTATATTTTGCACACTAGCCATTTCTTGGTTATGTGGGTGCATACCGTATAGTGCACCTATTTTAGAAATAATTCTAGCTGCAGTAGAAGTAATACCACATTCAGCTGCACTGATTAATTCATGTGTAGACTTATCGCTTTTAGGTTCGTCAAGCATTAAATATATAATAAATTTAGGCATTATCGATGGGTAAATACCAATAAAAGATGACCTTATACTATTTTTATCATATTTTTTATCTTTTATTTTTTTTGCAGTACCAACTTTTCCACCAACAAGATATCCAACTACATCGCTATTTTTAGTAGTACCATGCTTAACTGTTAAGCGCAATAGATCATTAAGATATTCAGATGTTTTTTTACTAAATATCTTTTGTGATGGAAAGTTATCTTCAGGCTGTCTTTTAATTAAAGTAATAGGATACCAATTTCCCCCATTAACAATTGGAATCATTGCTTGAACAAAATGTAATGGACTAATAGCTATACTATAGCCATAAGATATTGTTGCTGTTAAGATATCACTCCAGGCTGCATTAGTAGAATATAATGAGTTTGCTTTTTCAGGTAGCTCTATTTTTAGAGGTTTATCTAAAGCTAATAATTTAAAGTATTTCTTCAAGTTATGTTGTCCTATATCTAATCCAATTTTGGCAATGCCGATATTAGAAGAATATATAAAAATTTCTGGAACATTGTAATATCCTACAAAATTTTTGTAATCTTTGAATTTAAAATTGCTAATTTTAAATTCTGTAAGATCATAAGTATTATTTAGAGTTATAGTTTCAGTATCCAAACCAATAGCAACAGTTAAAACATGCATAACAGACCCAAGTTCATAAACTCCTAGACTTGCTTTATTAAATAATTGGCTTGTAGTTGCTTTAGCTGGATCGTGAGGATCGAAGTCTGGTTTGCTAATCGAAGCTAATATTTCACCATTATTTGGATTAGCTATTATTCCTACTCCCCCTAGTGCACTAAATTTTTTAATTGCATTATCTAGTTCTTTGCTTACTATATCTTGTATTCTAATATCAATACTTAATATTAGAGGTTTATTTAATACTTCTTCACTATTAGATAGGTAGCTATGATAATAATTTTCTATTCCTGCTAAACCACGCATATCTGTACTAACATAACCTAGTACATGAGATAAAAGATTACCATAAGTATAAACCCTTTTATAATCTTCTTCAAAATTCAAACCAGGAATTCCCAGATCATATACTTGTTTATGTTGGTTAGGAGTCAGGTGACGTTTAACTATAACAAAATTTTTGTTATTTTTTAGGTCATTTAAAAGTTTGTCTGCACCGATATCAGTAAAAACAGATTGTAATTTTTTTACTAATAGTGCTGGATTAGTGATTTTTTTAGTATAAGCTGTAATTGATGGAGCAAATAGGTTTACTGCCAATATATTATTGTTTCTATCAACAATTTCTTTTCTATACTTAAAGGGCATTTTTCTACTAAAGGTTAAGTTTTGGGATTGATAAGTAGACAGTTTTATAATTCGAAAAGCAATAATTATAAAAACAACTAAAAAGCTTAATATTACAAATAGTATTCTAGTTTTTTGTGTTAAATTAGTCTGATTAAATGAAAATAAGTAATTAATATTAAAGCTAGTTGTTTTATATAATACACTAAATGTTTTAGCTATGTTGCGAAGTAATGCCTTTAACATCTTTAATTAATTATTATGCCTTAAGCAAATAATTCATACTTTATAATATAATTGTATATAATAATAGCTAACCACTTTCACTAATAACTTTTTCAGTTACTAGTAAATTATCTATCATTTGTGATGTCTGAATATTAGTAAGATATAAATAATTTGTAGATAATTTCCTTAACCTATCTGGAGTAGTTAAATGAGATAATTCAGCTTTGATAATATTTATATTATTAATTTCTTCTCGAATCTGTTTATCAATTTGAGCTAATTGATAATTTAAATTATTTACATCATTCTTTATTGCAAATAGATAGTAACTAACAATAAATATTATTGTAACCATAATACAATTTATAATATTCAGCATATAACTACTCACTTATTTTTAATGCTGCCCTCAATCTTGCTGATCTAGATCTAGGATTATTTATAATTTCTGTTTTAGTTGGTATTACTATTTTTTTAGTTAATAGCTGTAACACTCCATTTTGTAAAGGAATTTGTTTATTGATATTGTATTTTGACTGAGCAATTTTTTTTACTTTATTTTTATGCATAAATTTTTTAACAATAGTATCTTCTAATGCATGAAAACTAATCACAATAAGTTTACCATTAATAACTAATAAATCCAGGCTCTGGTTAAGGAAAGTTTTTAAAGCGGATAATTCATCATTTAAAAAAATTCTAATAGCTTGAAAAGTTTTTGTAGCTGAATCAATCTTACTCTTGTGATAATGATTATTGTATCCAACTGCTTCCCTAATTATATTTGCCAATTGAAAGGTAGTTACAATTGGCTTTTTTGCTCTAGCAAGAACAATATTCTTAGCAATTTTTTTAGCCTTAACTTCTTCACCAAAATTATAAATAATATCAGCTAATTTTTGTTCAGATGCCTCATTTATAAGTTCTGAAGCTTTGTATCCTTTTTGACTCATTCTCATATCAAGCTCAGCATCATAACGAAAAGAAAAACCTCTATTTGCCTCATCTAATTGCATCGAAGAAACTCCTAAATCCATCACTATGCCGTTGAATTTAATTGCCTTAAATAAATATTTCTTAACCTCAGCAAAATTTTTATTCAAAAAAGTAAATCGATTTGGGTATTTCTGGTAAAACTGATCGGCAATTCTTATTACAGCTGGATCACAGTCGAAAGCAATAATTTTACAATTACAGCTTGATAAAATTAGTTCACTATATCCACCAGCTCCAAATGTACAATCAAGGTAAATTCCATCATCCTCTGGAACTAAATAACTTAGCATTTCTGCAGCTAGGACTGGAGTATGAATTTTACTCAAAGAAAAATTCTTTTTAAGAAATCATTTTGCTAGCACTTAATTGTACTAGCTTATTTTTATTCACTACCACTAGCCCAAAAATTTTTTACTTTATTTAAAAAACCTTCATTCAATTCTTCATTGAACTCTTTATCTAACTTACTAAGTAATTCTCTTTGAGATTTAGTTAAACTTGTTGGTACTTTAATATTAACATGAACAATCATGTTTCCACGGCGAGCGGAATGTAAGATTTGCATTCCTTTGTCCCTAAGTTTTAATTTATTATTATTTTGAGTACCTGCTGGTATTTTAAGTTTTAGCTTGCTTCCTGTTATATCCATAACTTCTATTTCGCCACCTAATGCAGCTGTAGTAAAACTAATATCAAGCTGACAGTGTAAATCATCACCTTCAATTGTAAAAGTATTATGAGGAGATAATATTATATAAACATATAAATCTCCAGCTTTTCCACCTCTACTACCAGCTTCTCCTTCACCAGTAAGCTTAACTTGACTACCTTCTCTTACTCCTGCAGGTATTTTTACCTCAAGATTTCTAGTATTCACATACCTACCTTCGCCATAACATCTATTACAAGGGTTTTTAATAACCTGTCCTGCACCGCGACAAGTTTGACAAGTGTTTTCAAAAAAAAAGAAGCCTTGCTGAGATCTAGTTACTCCACTTCCTCGGCAAGATGGACAATTTAATGTACTGCTACTATCTAAAATACCTCTTCCAGTACAAGCGCTACATGTTACTGCTGCTTTAAAACTTATAACTTTAGTAATCCCATAAAATGCTTCTTCTAAAGTTAAAGAAAGATCATATTTTAAATTAGCTCCAGCTTTTTTAGAGAAAACATTTTTTGGTGAACGTCTTGTTCCCATGAAGTCGCCAAATATATTTTCAAAAATATCATTAGGATCAATACCTCCAGCAAAACCGTGACTCTGCTGGTAATTGCCACCACCACTATTCTTAAATCCTTGATGCCCTAATTGGTCATATGCACTTCTTTTTTTCTCATCTTTTAGTACATCATACGCTTCATTAATACTTTTAATCTTTTGTTCAGCATTTTTATTGCCAGGATTATGATCAGGATGATACTTTAGAACAAGCTTACGATAAGCTTTTTTTATCTCCTCTTGAGAAGCATTTCGAGGCACTTCTAGAACTTGATAATAATCTAAATCAGACATATATTATTATATTAATATTATTTAACATAAACTATTTTACTAAACACTAAAATAGGTTAGTAAATCAGATTACTTTTTACCTATATCTTCATATTCAGCTTCTACAACTTTATCATCTTTTTCTTTAACTTTATCTTCTTTGTTATTAGAGCTATTATCAGAGCTAGAATGCATATTATTATTTGCTGCAGAGGTTTGTTGCTTATACATTATTTCCCCAATTTTCATACTAGCAGTAGTCAAGGCTTCAGTTTTCAATTTAATATCATCTATATTATCAGCTTTAATAGCTTGCTGCAATTCACTTATAGCTGAAGTAATATTATTTTTATCGTTTTCAGGAAGCTTATCACCATACTCTTTAAGCCCTTTTTCAGCAGTATAAATTATACTTTCAGCTTTGTT
The DNA here is from genome assembly GCF_000964595.1 of Orientia chuto str. Dubai. Classification (GTDB taxonomy): domain Bacteria; phylum Pseudomonadota; class Alphaproteobacteria; order Rickettsiales; family Rickettsiaceae; genus Orientia; species Orientia mediorientalis. The sequence continues at coordinate 15,207 of NZ_LANP01000018.1, forward strand.
TTTCAGCTCAATAGCCTCCTGGCGTTTACGATCTTCACTTGCATATTTTTCAGCTTCTTGAACCATTTTTTCAATATCATCTTTATTTAATCCTCCAGAGGCCTGAATTGTTACCTTTTGTTCTTTATTTGTAGCTAAATCTTTGGCTGAAACATTGACAATTCCATTAGCATCAATATCAAATGTCACTTCTATTTTTGGTTCACCACGTCGAGCTGGAGGAATGCCTTCAAAATTAAATTGCCCTAGTAATTTGTTATCAGCAGCCATTGCTCTTTCGCCTTGAAATACTCTAACTGTTACAGCTTGCTGATTATCTTCAGCTGTTGAAAAAATTTGACTTTTCTTAGTTGGAATAGTCGTGTTACGATCAATTAATTTAGTAAATACTCCACCTAAAGTTTCAATTCCTAAAGACAATGGTGTAACATCAAGTAACAATATATCTTTAACATCACCTTGTAATACCCCTGCTTGTATTGCAGCTCCAAGTGCTACCACTTCATCAGGGTTTACTCCTTTATGCGGCTCACGACCAAAAAATTCTTTTACTGTTTCAATTACTTTTGGCATTCTAGTCATACCACCAACTAGTATTACTTCATGAATATCTGAAGCTTTTAAATTAGCATCTTCTAAAGCTTTGCGGCATGGCTCAATAGTTTTAGCTATTAAATCCTCGACTAGTGATTCTAGCTTAGCTCTAGTTAGCTTAACATTAAGATGTTTTGGCCCACTTGCGTCTGCAGTAATATAAGGTAAATTTACCTCTACTTGCTGAGTAGAAGATAATTCTTTTTTAACTTTTTCAGCTTCATCTTTTAATCGTTGTAAAGCAAACGGATCATTTTTAAGATTAATACCATTGCTTTTCTTAAATTCATCAACTAGGTAATTTAGTAGTCGCATATCAAAATCCTCTCCACCAAGAAATGTATCTCCATTAGTGGCTTTTACTTCAACTACCCCATCTTCTAAATTTAATACTGAGACATCAAAAGTTCCTCCTCCTAAGTCATATACTATAATATTTTTACTACCACATGCTTTATCAAATCCATAAGCTAGCGCAGCAGCTGTTGGTTCATTGACTATTCTTAACACTTCTAATCCTGCAATTTGGCCTGCGTCTTTTGTAGCTTGGCGTTGAGCATCATTAAAGTAAGCTGGTACTGTAATAACTGCCTTAGTAACTTTCCTGCCTAAATAACGCTCTACTGTTGCCTTCATTTTTTGCAAAATGTGAGCTCCAATTTGACTAGGTGAATATTTTTTACCATTAGCTTCAACCCATGCATCACCATTACTTGCTTTAACAATATTATACGGTACTAATTCTTGATCTTTCTTAACTGTTGGATCATCAAATGTACGTCCGATTAATCTTTTAGTAGCAAAGAAAGTATTTTTAGGGTTAGGAATAGCTTGCCTCTTTGCATGATCACCTGTAATTACTTCCCCATCGGCTGTAAATGCTACTATAGATGGCGTAGTTCTAGCACCTTCTGCATTTTCTATTACTTTTGGTTTTCTCATTTCCATAATTGCTACACAGGAATTGGTTGTTCCCAAGTCAATTCCTATAACTACTTCTGTTCCTGACATTTTAATTAACTCCTATTTAATAATTTAATAATTCTAAGTTTTTTTAACTCTCAAATAATTTCAAGAAAAAGTTATATACTTAATAAATCACTCTAAATTTTCATATAGCTTTATAATTAATTCTTAAAAAGCTATATTAATCTTTATTTAAGAAAAACAAAACTTTCCTTAAATGTGATTTTTACATACAAAAAATAAACTTGTCACACTATGATATAGTGTAATGTAGTCAATTTTCAAGATACGAAAAATCAAACTTTTTAAATTTTTTTTACTTATAAGGTTAATTATTCGTAGATTTTCTTTTTTGGAAAATTATAAATTTTTGTTTTTTTTAAATAAAATCCGTAATTAAAATTTTTGATTTTTTAATGTAGCAGCATACTCCGAAGGAGTGAAAGCATCTATTGATGCAGCATGCAACCCATTTTGAAATTCTGGTTTTAGTAATGACATAATTAATCTATGCCTTGCTAGATTAGTCATATTATTAAACTCGTTTGATACAATAAGTATATGTATATGAGAAACCTGACTAAATTCAGAATATTCAGCATGCCCTTTATGCGGTGCGCTAACATCATTAATTTTTATCACTTCAGAGCTAATAACAGACAGCTTGGCTTGTATTTCTGATATGGAGGTCATATATTTATTATACTTATAATAATTCCATTATAATATTATCATGATTAATAATTTAATCTAAAAACTTAATTAATCAACTTTTAAAAAGCTACTAGCATTTTAGACAGCATTTAAGAATAAAACAATAGCATTATTTATCTAATATCAAGTATTAATATAACAAAATTAATTAACAAATATAATGAAAAACTTAGCATTACTAACTGGTAAAAAGGGGATTATACTTGGTGTAGCTAATACAATGTCAATTGCTTGGAAAATTGCTCAGCTATGCCATGCTCATGAAGCTGAGATTGCTATAACATATCAAGATGATAGGTTAAAAACTCGTATAAATCCCTTAGCTGAAGCAACTAATTGTAGTATATTTAAATGTGATGTTAAGGAAATCACATCTATTGATGAATTATTTGATAAATTAGCAACTAAATGGGGTAACTTAGATTTTTTAGTGCACTCAATTGCCTATACAGATAAAGAAGCATTTAGAAAACAATATATAGATACTTCACGTGAAAATTTTCTTAATACACTTGATATTTCATGTTATTCTTTTACTTATTTGAGCAAAAAAGCAGCAGCATTAATGAAGCATGGAGGCAGCATATTGACTTTAAGTTACTACGGATCGCAAAAGGTTATACCTTCATATAACGTTATGGGAGTTGCTAAAGCAGCATTAGAGGCAAGTGTAAGATATATAGCTGCTGATTTAGGATCAAAAAATATTAGAGTAAATGCTATTTCAGCTGGACCAATTAGAACTTTATCAGCAAGTGTAATTGGTGATTTTAGAACAATACTTAATACATATCAATCATCTGCTCCATTAAGGAGAAATATTACTCAAAGTGATGTTGCTAATACTGTATTGTACTTAATAAGTGACTTAAGTAATAGTGTTACTGGACAAATACACTATGTTGATTGTGGTTATAGCATTATGGGAATAGGAGTGATAAACTCTACTGTAAGTGATATCTATAATAAAAATTAAGCTTTTTCTTCAGTGTGTAAGTTAAAATTTATTCTAGAATATCAATACATTTTCTAATCTCAAATTTTAAAAAACTAAAAATATATATCTACTTAAGAAAGTGCAAGCATTGGTAGCTAGTGCATTGAACAAAATTAGTTCTGTGCTTTGTATACTAAAGAGGATAGACATAACAACTAAAATAAAAAGATAAAATTTCGACAAACTCTTCAGAATGTTTGCTAAAATCTGCAGAATAGCTAAAAAATTAGCTAGATAAATACAATCCAATAAAACTGTTGCAAGATGATTTGCAGCAGCTACAAAACCATCTTCTGATTAACATATAATTCTTTGCTGCTACTAACAAATTTGCAAAATCAAATAGAGATAGAGCTATTAGTTTATAAATTTACTTTTATCTCATAATTAAATAAACAAATTTAAGTTTATAAATATAATTATATTTACAAGTTTTGTAAAATTAATAAAGAAAAACATGGAAATAAACTCTTAGTACTATATTCAGTTGTTTTTTGAGCTTAGGTATACATTATATGGAATGCTTTCATTTATACTATTACCTTCATTAGTTGCCTATTTCCTTAAGCCTACTAATCTTCTATTAATTCTAAATTCCTAATTCAAAACTGAAATTCTTAAGTATTTATTTGTCAATTGTATGTCGATGTATCAACTATAAACTTTAGTTGCTTGATACAAAAAATTAGCTTTCAATTATTTATGTTCAAAACTTTGATGCTTGAAATTACACACTATATTTATAAGCTTTTTGACAAACGATACAAACACAATTATAGCACAATCAATAGTCAGTTTTATAAAAATTTAGAAGTTTAACAAAAAAATGTTTCTACTCCTTTTCTATAATAAAATTTTTAGCTTGAAAACGATTCCTTTTCCCTAAATACCAGCCTCAAACCTAAGATTTATTCTTTTTTCTTTTGCTACTATATATGCTAATTATTATGATTGATTTCTTAATAGATTAGTATTAAAATCGCGGCTAGATGAGTTTAATTATATTAGGTTATTATATTAATCCATTATAAACGCTATAACTGGCGTATATGGTTAATGCTATATAGTTCATTTTTTAATTAATGATTCAAGTATAAATTTACTACTATTTTGAATATATATTATTAACAAATACTTTAGTATGAGTATTTCAAATGATAAAATAAAAGAACTAATTGCTCCTACAGCTAAAACCCTAGGATATAAAATTGTCAGTATAAATTTTATTGTAAAACCTGCTATACTAAAGATAGTTATTGATCGTCTTGATGAAGGAAAAATCAATATTTTAGATTGTCAAGCATTTAGTAAAGCAATTTCAGTAGTTTTAGATATTGAAAATATAATACCAAATAAATATTATTTAGAAGTTGAATCTGCAGGTATCGAGCGAAGTTTAATAGATTTAGAAGATTTTACAAAATTTTTAGGACATACAATACAAGTAAAACTTGTTAACCATATTAATGAAAATAAAAAATATATAGGGATAATTTCTAATATCGAAGAACAAAAAATTACATTAAACTTGCAGAATAATAGTACTATTACTATAAATTATAATAATATAAGGACTGCAAAAATAGTTTTTACAGATAATATGTTTCAGCAAATTACAAAAAATTATTAGCTTAGGGGATATATAAATTATGGTTAATCCTATCAATTCTGAAGTGTTAAGGGTTGTAACTCATATTGCTAGAGATAAGGATATTTCACAAGATGTTTTAATCTCTATTGTAGAGGAAACAATTCAATTTATTAGCAAAAAAACATATGGCTCAGGACATAATATTAAGGTTGAAATCAATAAAAAAAGCGGTGAATGCAAGCTATATAGAGTCCTTAATGTAGTTGAAGATATAGAAGATATATTTTCTCAAATTTCCTTAGATAATGCTTTGCAGTTAAATCCTGCTATCAAAGTTGGAGAACAAATTTTTGAGACTCTTCCTGCTATCATTCCTAGTAGAAGTACAGCTCAAATTGCTAGAAATTTTATTGCTGAAAAAATTGCAGTAATAGAAAGAGACAAACAGTTTTTAGAAGTTAAAGATAGAGTTGGGGAAATAATTACTATAACAGTTTTAAGAATTGAAGCAGGCAATGTAATAGGAGAATTTGGTCGAATAGAAGTTATTATTCCTAAAGATCAATTAATACCTAGTGAAGCCTACAAAAAGAACGATAGGATTAAAGCATATGTACAAAGAGTAAACCCAGAACCTAAAGGACCACTAATGTTTTTATCTAGAACAGATAATCAAATGTTAGTTAAATTATTGGAAATGGAAGTTCAAGAAATTTATGAAGGTACAATTACTATTAAAGCAGTAGCAAGAGATCCAGGATCAAGAGCTAAAATCGCAGTTTTTTCTCCTGATTCATCTATTGATGCTGTTGGATCATGTATAGGAGTTAGAGGAAACAGAATTAAAAATATTTCTAATGAACTTGGTGGAGAGAGAATAAATGTTATAAAATGGAGCCAAGATATTGCTGGCTTTGCTATTAATGCTATGTCACCAGTACAAGTGACAAAAGTTATCATTGATGAACCTAATCATTTAATTGAGTTAATAATATCTGCTAATCAGCTTAGTATCGCTATTGGAAGACGAGGCCAAAATGTTAAACTTGTATCTAAACTTTTAAATTGGAATATTGATATTATCACTGAAGAACAAGAATCATCACGCAGAACAGATGAATTTTCTTCCGCTACAGATTTATTTACAAAGAATTTAGGAATTGATGAAATGCTAGCTCAGTTATTAGTAGCAGAAGGATTTATTTCTATTGAACAAATAGCTCATGCTAGCCTTGATTCTTTCGCAAATACTGATAAGCTTAGCTCTGAATTAATATGGGAATTACAACAAAAAGCAATGGACTATGTCAATAATCAAAGCAAAATAATTCTTACAAAATTAGAAGAACTAGGAGTAGAGCAGGAACTACTAGAAGCTTTAGATATTCCTTTAGAAGCTTTTGTTCCTCTTGCAGAAAATGGTATTAAAAATTTAGAAGATCTTGAAGAGCTTACATTCAGTGAGTTTAACGCTTTAGTACCAAATAATAATCTTAATGAAAAAGAATTTAATTCTATAATTTTAACTAACAAAAGGCGTTTAGCTGATTTAAATCAGTAATATACTACCGAGAAATTCAGTAGTATTATTATTTACCTAATAATAAGTAGTTCACTCTAATAAATATTGCTGTATAATTAAGAAGGTTAATTTAAACCAATATTTTAGATATAAGCAAAACAAATACTTGTATCAAAGGTGTCCAGTACTTTTTATTAAATACAGCAAAATTAGCATAGCAATAAGTAATAAATATTCAAGCAGTAAAAATAATTATGATAGATAAGCACAACAGAGAAGGAAAAGATAAAAAACTAAAATTGCCATCAAAAATGGTTCTTGGTAAGCATATAGATCCTAAAAAATTAAAAACTAGCTATGTTACATCTTATAATAATAGCGTTACAGTAGAAATTAAGAGTAGTGGAAAATTTAGCAATAATACTTCATTATCTGAATCTGATAAAATTAATACAAATCTTAATAACTCAGGCCTATCAACTACAGATGAATTTAATGAAAAAATTAGCCTTCTAAAAAGAGCAGCATCATTTGCTAAGAATGAAGACTATAAGAATAGCGTTATTAGTTTCAGTTCTATAAATACAGATACAGAAATTTCAACTGAAACTGATATTCACTCAGAACAAAATATAAGTGATTCTTTGCATAAACAGGAAAGTCAAAACATAGATTTAGCTAGCAAACACAACTCTAATAATACCTCAAATACAGTTACATCTATTGTAACTCAAACAGAATATAAGCAAAAAAATTCTGAGAAACAGCTATATAGTAGTAGCATACCTTCTGCTTCTGGTGGCATAAAATTAAAAAATAAAATTACAGAAAATAATATTGATCTTGAAACAAAAACTGTCTTAGCTAAATCTAGCTGGACTAAAAAGAGCAATAGTCTTAAACCTAAGAAAGCAGATATCTATCAAATGCTGGATGATGACCCTAAGTTAAAGCCCAGAAGTATAGCAGCTATAAAACGAGCTAGAGATAAAGAAAAGCGCAAGTTAGATAACAAAGCTCTAGCAAATAAGATATATCGTGAAGTAATTATATCAGATACTATTGCAGTTAATGAACTGGCGTTGCGCATGTCAGAAAAACTTTCAGATGTAATGCAATCACTATTAAAACTTGGCATCAACGCTAGCGCAAATCAAAACATAGATGTTGACACAGCAGAGCTAGTCGCAGTTAGCCTAGGACATTCTGTCAAAAGAATTCAAGCTTCTGATATAGAAAATATTTTACACTCAGATAAAGATACTCCAGAATCATTATTACCTAGAGCGCCAGTTGTAACAGTAATGGGACATGTAGATCATGGAAAAACTTGTTTATTGGATGCGCTAAGATCAACAGATATAATAAGCACAGAAGCTGGTGGTATAACTCAACATATTGGAGCATATAAAGTTACTCTTGCTAACAATAAATCAATAACATTTGTTGATACTCCTGGCCATGAGGCTTTTAGTGAAATACGTACTAGAGGTGCTAAAATTACTGATATTGTTGTGTTAGTCATTGCTGCTAACGATGGTATTAAGCCTCAAACAATAGAAGCAATTAACCATGCTAAGGCTGCTCAAGTACCTATATTAGTTGCTATTAATAAAATTGATGCTCCAGATGCTAATCCAGATAAAATTAAAAATGCATTACTGGCTTACAACATAATATCAGAAGATTTAGGAGGAGAAACAATTGTAGTTCAAATTTCTGCATTAAAAAAAATCAATCTTGATAAACTAGAAGAAGCAATTTTATTGCTTGCTGATATGTTAGAGCTTAAAGCTAATTCAAATGCTTTAGCTTCTGGTACAATTATTGAATCTGAAGTTGATGCTAAAAGTGGTATAGTAGCTACTGCATTGGTTCAGCGTGGTACTTTAAAAATCGGAGATATCTTAATCGCTGGTAATACTTTTGGTAAAGTAAAAAGAATGATTAACGATAAAAACCAGAAAGTAACACATGCTTATCCATCAGATCCAGTCAAAATTCTTGGATTAAATCAACTACCAAAAGCTGGTGATGCAGTTTCAGTAGTCCAAAATGAGAAACAAGCACGTAATATAGTTAATTATCGTATTAGAAAAGAAAAAGAAGAAAAACAGAATATTAAGATCGATAATACTTCCTTAGAAGAATTGCTTAAACAAGCGTCTATGAATCAAATTAAAGAGTTATCTTTAATTTTAAAAACAGATGTCCATGGTTCTCTTGAAGCTATTGTATCTAGTATAAATAAAATTGTTAGTGATGAAGTAAAAGTCAAGATTCTTCATGCAGCTGTTGGAGTTATTAACGAGTCTGATATAATATTAGCTAATGCTTCTAATGCTACTATTTTAGGATTTAATGTTAAAATTAACTCTGCAGCTAGCATTAAAGCAGAAAAAAATAAAACAAATATCAAATACTACTCTATAATATATGATTTAATAGATTATGTTAAGAGCGCTGTGTCCGGTATGTTATCCCCTATTATTCATAAAGAACATACTGGTAGCGCAGAAGTAAGAGCTGTATTTAATATTACCAAAGTTGGTAATATAGCTGGGTGTTATGTTACTAAAGGATATATTCAACGTGACAGCAAAATTAATCTACTTAGAGATAATAAAATAATTTTCAGTGGAGCCTTAAAAACCCTAAAGCGTTTTAAGGAACATACAAAAGATGTAAAAGCAGGATCTGAATGTGGAATAGAGTTAGCTAATCATCATGATATTAAGATAGGAGACATAATTGAAGCGTTCACAGTAACTGAAGAAAAAGCTAAACTCTAATTAATTGACTAGTATTAATGACAAGTTTTATGAGGAAAATACATCAGGTAAAATCATATAAACAGTTAAGAATTGCTAACATGATTAAGTTAGCTTTAATTGATGTACTGCATTCAAATAAGCTTCATTCAGATCTATTTGAGTGCAAGATAACTATTACAAAGGTAGTTATAGCTGGACAAGGGTTATACCACTGCTATATTTTACCATTTAGCTCCTTGAAATTATCCCAAGAAAAGCTTATGCATGCTATTAATGCTTCTCTCCATATAATTAGACGAATGGTAACACAAAAAATTAATTTAAAATACTCTCCAGAATTAAAAATTTTCTATGATCATGGCTTTGATAATGCTGCAGATGTAAAAAAAATTTTAAAATCATTACAAAATTAAGTAATAAATTTAACTTAATTTCATGACTTTTGTCTATAAAAGAAAAAACTGGTCTTGTAAGGCAAATAGAATCAGTATGAAGATGAAAATAGGTTTTGCATAAGAATAATTATGCTCCCTATATTCGACCTTTTGAATCAAAATTTTAGAATAATTTATAAAAAATTATTTTCTAAAATTACCTGCTATAGCTGTATTTTTGGAGGCAAAAAGTGCAACATATAGTACGCGATATTTTAACCAATAGTTGTAATTTTACTAAAAATAACAGTGTCAATAATGATACAATTTTTTACCATTTTATTGGAAATTTTATCCAGCAGAGTGGAAGGATCTGATTGGAGATAATAAAAAAGCTTTAAGCAAAACCTCTAAACAACTCCTATCATTCATAGTATTTAGACTGCAGCGCTATTATAACAACGATATAGAGGAATTACAGGAGAGTTATAAGCTTTTTGAGGATAAGTTAAATGTTTGTCAACGCCGAGTTAGGCAATGCCTAGTAGAATTAAGAGACGCTGGTTTTATTGAGGTTGAAAATAGGACAACAATTAAAAATAATCTTAAATGTCATAATACTCCGTGTGTCATACCCTAGTGAAAAAGGTTGAAAGTCATATTCAATCTAAAGAAGAAGGAAAGTTAATTTTTGTTAACTTTCGCACTTTATAGAACCTGCTATTAACTTGTGTTAACTTTTATTAATTTTTGTAATTAATATTCAACCTTAACTATAATTAAATTTGCAAAATTTGTCAATATTATAAAAAAATTAATGCAAAAGGTCGAATATAAGGAGAATAAAATTTAGGAAATTTAGCACTAATTTTTAATTCAGAAGTTGAACTAATGATCAAGAAACGCATACAACCTAAGGGTAAATCAAGCGTTTTTCAATTCAGATGTATTATGAATGAATTAATATAAAAAAATTGCTATAAAACAAGCATAATTATTT
>NZ_LANP01000019.1 GCF_000964595.1 Orientia chuto str. Dubai
AAGTAAAGAGAATGAATATACAAGTTTTACTTTTAATGTACTGGTAAAACTTGTTAATCCATTTTTTCTATAAAATAGCATGGTAGATTTAACAAAGGACATATACGGAACATTGTTTTAATTATGATATATAACATTGTCTACTGAAAAGGCCTCAAGGCATATTCAATATATTGGCTTGTATGAGCTTAACTGGCCGCTTTAGAAGTGATTTTTGACTGTAAAATTCCTAAAGGTGTAAAATGTATATCAGAAATAAAGGAAATGGTTGCTCAAGGATTGTTTGATTTCGATAAAGTTGTTGAAAAATCAAAACCAAAAAGAGGCTGTATTATATGTTATAAGAGAATCAAGGTAAATCAAAACATAGAAGAAAATATCCATCAGAAGAAAACAAAAAAGTACCTTATTAATTTATTTAAAGCGGATCCAAAGTGAGCATACATAAGGACTTTTACAGAGAAAGATTATCAAAATGTTTATGAATCCGTATGATGAAGAGACTCAATTGTTCTTTAATCGTAGTTAAATAGGCTTACTTGCTTGGCCGTTAGTAGGAGTAACGGTTCAGGCTCAAATTACTGAATTTTAAAAAATGATGAAAATCTACCAGCTGAAAGTAGCCTATAAATATTGATGATTGGTAGCCATCATATAGAGCACTTTTTGAATAATTGGCAGTCTTACCGTAAAGGCAAGATATTTGTTGAGCTAGCAAAAAGAAGAGCAGAGTTTTTACATGAAAGAGCTCAAAATGCAGGCATGATAAAGGATAAAGTGCTTTTGATTTTAGTGACAATACCTGATTTAAACGCTAATATCGATGATATGATTCGCGAAGAAGAGAGACTTTACAGGATACGTTTAAGTCAATTGGATTAAATTTGGATTAAATACTAAAAATGTTGATGCCAAACAATTGCTGAAATTTATCAGAATAATATTTAATTGGCCTGAAGAAGAGCATGTTAATCCGTATAAATATTGTCGGAACAAATTCTACGAGGAGATTTTTCGCTATTAGAAGATTGCATAAAGTTAAATAATGAACAAGTCATTATCAGCTTAGAAGCTGGTAAAAGGCCTGTGGAGATTATCAGCTATGGACTTGTTTTTAGGCAATGAAATGCGGTCGTGGAGAAAAGTCTAACTTTTTGATTCATTTTGGCTTACAGATTTTACCAAATCAGGCTAGAACTGCTGCTGTCACAAAAAGAGAGGCATTAGAAAGAAATATTAGTGCTGGAATGGGTAAGTTTTTCCTGATAATTGATATTATTAATAAATATTACGCTGTGGTTAAATAATTGATCAAATGATTATGCTTTTTTTATAGCAATTTTTTTATGCTATTTCATTCATAATATATCTGACTTGAAAATCCCTTGGTTACACTTAGGTTGTATGCGTTTCTTGATCATTAGTTCAACTTCTGAATTAAAAATTAGTGTAAAATTTCCTAAATTTTTTATTCTCCATATTTTCGACCTTTTGCTTTAATTTTTTTGTAATATTGACAAATTTTGCAAATTTAATTATAGTTAAAGTTGAATATTAAAAAATTAATAAAAGTTAACACAAGTTAATAGTAGGTTCTATAAAGTGTAAAGGTTAACGAAAATTAACTTTCTTTTTTCTTTAGATTGAATATGCCTTTCAACCTTTTTCATTAGGCAATGTTAAAGTTTATATATTGCGTATAAGCTTATCTCCAATGAAGCTTCTAACTGGATTTCTTATTTTTACTGTATTTATTTGATTTTGGTGTGGTAGGTTTGGTATAATTTTTTTATGAATCTTATGCAGCAGAAACTTAGTCTTCAGCAAAAAAAAGCTAAAATTATAATGGAAGAACTTAATATATAAAGATAAAGAACGTAGAATGCGAACTAGATGTCTTATAGAAATTGGTGGTTTAGCTATATGCATCTGCTATACAGATGCATACCTTGGATTATATTTAATGGCTATATTAAAATTTTTTATTACTTACTAATATTTTTTTAATTTCAGAATCTTATTTTCTAAGAGAGTGTATATCTTAACTATATACTATTGAATTATTTGCTGATGTTCCGCTGTAATATCTTATTAGTATTAAAATAGCTGTTATATGATATTTATTTTAATAAATTCTTTAACCATTTTAATTTTTGACTTCTTATACTGCTTGTTTGCTAGCCATCATAATAACTACCAAACTAGATGTATTATCAAATTTTTTTAAATTAATTATACTTCTCTTTTATTTCTCTATTTCTTAAATTATTGCATTCAGCTAGATAATCTAATAAACCAACCTATTTTTTTTAGCTTACTAACAATTTTGATCCATACCATCTTTGGTAATGTAAAAGTAGTGCTAAGCTTAATAAATTTATAATTTATTAATAATAATGAAAATGATGGATTTTCTAAAGGAAATCCATCAATATCTTTAGCAATACTAATTATAGTGCCTATAATCAGGCTATTATAAAACTCTGTTTTGAGCAAAATTTGTTTTGCTATTTTAGTAATACGTAGTATTGATCTTAAATCTGAAACAACTTTAGCTAAAATCAGAGATAACATTACTCTTTGAGTATGACTAAATGGTAGATCAACTGTTAAAATATATTCTGGTAAAAAATCTATTCTTAATGAATTTATATTTTTAGCACAATTTAAAAAAACAAAGGCTGCCATAATTATTTGTTTAGTTGTTTCACTAGGTTGAATTAATAATGGAAAAATCATTTTAACATATTCCTTCAAACAATAATCATTACCCTGGAAATTTACTAATTTCGAACAACACTCATATAATACGTTATTATTTTCAATAGTATGAAAAAAATCAGCAAAACTATTGTTTAACTTATCAACATCAGCAGGTAATTCACTATTAGGTAAAAAGCAATTGCGTACATGAACACCTTCTTTAAGACCATAATTAGAAACTATAACAGTTTTGACATCGAAAGCTTCTATTAAAGCTTTCAGTATCATAGTTGCATGAGAATTGACTTTTAATTTACTACAGTAATGACCTAAATTGATATTGTTTACACCATTCAACTGAGCAATGTATAGAAGAATGTTGTTAGATTGAGCCCTAAAGTTATGTATATTAATAGTTGGATAGTTGATACATGTCATATAAAATCTAGCAATTATTCGAAATGCTCCTCCAATCAAATATAGATTGCAATAACTAACATTTCTAAATTTGGGGATTCTTTCCTTAATAAAATCAATGCTCAGATTTTCTAGCTTATTAAGCAGCTTAGTTCCTAATGGTAATGAGATACAACTAATAATTCTAGATTGTTGCACTTCAACTAACTCCAAACTACCTCCTCCTAAATCAGCTATAATGCCGTCTACATTAGGAATACCAAGCATTAAGCCAATAGTCGTTAAATATGCCTCCTGTTCTCCTGAAAGGATTTCTACATTAATTCCATATCTTTTGTAAATAATATCTTTAAATATTGAAGCCTTATAATGCCCCCTAAGCACAGCAGTAGCAACACATTTTATTTTTTTTACTCCAACGCGATTAAAAATGTGTATAAAATGCTCTATAATGAGATATGATTGATGCTTTACATCTATATCATCATATTCTAGCAAAGACCAAATATCAGCTTTAAATTTATCACTGTAAATTTTTGCACTAGCAATATCTGCACTTTGATATATAGCAGCTCTAATAGCATTAGAGCCAATATCCATTACAGCATAAAACATTTTATATATATATAAATGACTTATCATTATATATATATATTATAATATTATAATAATCGATAGCAATTTCACTTGGCATATGCTAGTACATTTGCATGTTCAAAACTAAGCAAGTTTGCAAAGCAAAAAAACACTATAAATGCTCATATGCTAAATAATTATACTTAAAAAGCTTTAATAATTAAGACTGAAAAAATTTGTAAGTGATACAGTATAAGACTAATAATCAAGTCTAAATAAAACAATATGTTATTAATTCTAAAATAGCAAATAAATAGAAAAAACTTTTAACATCAGTTTTGGATTAGAATTTGGATTAGAAATGGAGTTGGGTGTAGTACTGAGTGTAAATAGTTTAAAGAAATGGTTTACAAAGTCTAAGAGATTGTATCTTTGAAAATTTTTTAAATCTTCTATCTCATAATGATATACCATAGTCTTAGTTTAGAGTTAGTCTAGAATTGTATGAGATAGTTATTGGAGTATAAAATAATTATATTGCAATATGTGTTCTAACGCTACTAAAAACTGGTTTAATAGATACTTATATAAGATTGATATTATCTGTAATAGAAGAATTTTTTGACTGATTTTAAATTGTGATGGCAATATAAAATTTCATATGCTAAAATCATAATTGAAGGTTGTTTATATATGTAAAAACTGTATTTTAATTTTGTTCAATGCTGATAAAATATATGAGTCTAGCAATCAGCTATACAACTAATTTTATATTGAAAGATAAATGCTGCAGATTTATATATATTTAACTTAATTATACTTGAAATATTATTAGCCGCTATAGCTCAGTGGTAGAGCACATCATTGGTAATGATGAGGTCGAGAGTCCGATTCTCTCTAGTGGCACCAATATACTATTTATTCAACTTGGAGAATTAGGGAAAATTATCTACTATGGACTTGCATTAGCTTATAAATAGTATAGCTTTTCTATATTTTCCTTACAACATAAGGTAAAGGGCTTTATTTGATAACTAAAAATATTTTTTATATAGGTCTTATATAGAAATTTTATCAAGATTTTTAGTCAAAAAAATATTCAATATGAATTATTCCTCTAATGAAGGCATATCATCATATTGTGTATCATCGCCAATTACATTAACTGCAGGAGTATTATTATCTTCTACATCCTTGAGCTCATATTCAGTGCAACAATGTGATAATAACAGTTCGTCATTTTGTAATAAGCTAGCTAAATCTTGGTTGGATAATAACATATTATCTACATCTTCCTCTAATGGAGGCATATATTCAATTACACCTTGTTCATTATTAACTGTAGTAGTATTGCTATCCTTTACAGGATCCATATCTATGTTAGAAACCAGAGATTTTTTTCCTATCCTGCTAAGATTAGCATTTGCTGTAGTTTCATTGTTTTCAGGCAAGTTATCTGCTACTTTTATCTTTTTTGCTTGAGGTTCATATGGTAATGAATCTAAGAATTTCCTGAGCACTACTTTAGCTTTAACTGGAGAACTAAAACATACATGACTATCGAAAAATTTTTTTCTAGCTACCTTATCTACTCTTGGATCAAATAAGTGATTCAGCAATATTTCAAGATTTTTAGGAGCATTAGCTTTAGATTGACCTAATACACTACTAACACTAGAAAAATGAATTCCCTGTTCTTGTAATACTTTGATTCTAGGATCTGTTAATTTGTCTAATAATTCTTCTAAAATTCTTGGAGCTTCCGCTTTAGATCCAGCTAATATAGAACCAAATACTCTTAAAATTGATGTTTTGTGCTTGTAACTTTTTTATTCTAGAATCTGTTAATTTTTCTAATAATTCTTCAAAAACTCTTGGAGCATGAGCTCCAGATCCCTTTAATATAGAACCAATACTAGTAAAACTGATGTTTTGTGCTTGTAAAGTTTTTATTCTAGAATCTGTTAATTTGTCTAATAATTCTGCTAAAACTCTTGGAGCTGTGCTATCTTTATTGATAATACTATTAATGCTAGAAGCTTTAATATTACTGCACTGCAGTAGTTTGATTTTTTCTATGATTGAATAACAACCGCCAATCTTAGTAAAGAGCTGATTAAAATATGTGATTTTATAATTATAATGTTTCAAAATATAACTAATATATTCCTTAACTTTTGGATGTTGTTCTAAAATACTTTTTAATTCATCATCTTGATTAATATATTCTTGTAAATTTAACATGGCAATTGCTCTTGGAACTGATTTTTTTTAGATCTTCTTCTTTAATATAAGTTAGTTATTATTCTTTTTTGTGTATGATTATGAATATAACGACAACTGTTAATTGTTTTATTAGCTTAATTTGACTTTTTAAACAGCTTAAATATGCTTTTATAAATATTTAGCTCTTTTTTTTATCCTTGGATCTACAGCCTGTTTTACTTCAAGCATTTCCTCTTGTGATTTACGTTTTTCTAACAACTTTACTGGTTCTTATTTTTGAGTCATTACATAAAAAATTAGAGTAACTAATATAGTTTCAAGTTTTCACTAGACAGAATACAGATTTTATCTAATTAACTTTCCAGAGTTAAAGTCAACGCTAATTTAAAATATAAGACACACACAGTAATTATTACAGTATAATTCTACTGATTTTTCAGTAAGCTACAAACTTAAACATTAATATTACCTATAGAAAGAATTAGCCTTGTAAGGCAGATAGAACCAGTATGAAGATGAAAATAGGTTTTGCATAAGAATGATTATGCTCTCTATATTCAACCTTATACTCTTAAAACAAGTCCTCTTTTGATCTCTATAAACTGTTTTTTTCATAAAGTTGAATATTGAAAAATTAATAAAAGTTAATACAAGTTAATAGTAGGTTCTATAAAGCGTAAAAGTTAATGAAAATTAACCTTTCTTCTTCTTTATATTGAATATGGCTTTCAACCTTTTTCATTAGGATATGATCTTTGATCCATTGATTACTACTTTTATAACAAAATCATGGACAAGCAATATAGGTCCGTGATACCACTCCTTAGTTTTTTGTTTACCAATCTATAAGTCCTCTATCTAATCTTATTCCCAATCCAAAACAGCTGCGTGACTTTTAAATATAAATATATAATAATAATTATATTTTATAATCTTTTTATCTTTTTCTAAACAAGAAATATAATTATTATATGCATTATTTACAAATCAGGATAATATATGAACAAAAACACGTTAATTTTATTAACTTTACTTAATATCTTTATTTATCAAACTAATGTTGTGGGGCAATCATTACAAGCAGAAAATAGTAGTTCTAGCTGTTGTGGAGAACATAACAATAAACTGTCAAATATAGAAAATAAAAATTTATCAGAATCTGATAACGATAAATTTAGCAACCCTTCAGTTCAATTTTTAAATGCATGGGCAAGGCCAGCTGCAATAGGCAAAAATAGTGCTGTTTACTTGACAATTAGTAATCAATCTCTCAAGAATATTGAAATTATAGGTGTTTCTGCTCCTGATATAGCTAATATAGCTATGTTTCATCAATCTATTACTGATGATAATGGAGTTGTTAGTATGAGCCATATTGAACATTTATTGATTCCTTTACAAACAGAATTTATATTAAAACCAGGTGGTTTTCACATTATGCTGATGAAAGTTACTAAACAATTGAGAGATGGTGATTCATTTAATATTATTTTTACTATGAAGGACCAAACTACAACAACAATTAAAGTTCAAGTTAAAAAATAGATTTTTTTAACAAAAAATTTTAGGTTTTGCTTAAATTAGAAAAATATGTAAAAGAGTTGTTACAGATTCAAATTAGTCTTCTATATTAAGACATATATTTAATAATATAAAAAGGCTATAGCAAGATTTACAAAAAGAAAAAAGTAAATTAAGGGTAGTGTTAATTAATTTAGTTAATATTCAACCTTAACTATAACTGTATAAAAATTGTTTATCAATATTGCTAACAGGATTAAAAAATCACAAGCAATATCATAGCCTAATGAAAAAGGTTGCAAGTCATCTTCAATCTAAAAAAGAAGGAAAATTAATTTTTATCAACTTTCGCGCTTTTATAGAACCTACTATTAACTTATATTAATTTGTAATTAATACTTTTAACTATAATTAAATTTACAAAATTTGTCAATATTACAAAAAAATTAAAGCAAAGGATCGAAAATAGGGATAATAAAAATTTAGGAAATTTTACACTAATTTTTAATTTAGAAGTTGAACTAATGATCAAGAAACACATACAACCTAAGGCTAATTAAGCAATTTTTAAGTCAGATGTATTATGAATGAATTAGCACAAAAAAATTGCTAAAAAAAGCATAATGATTGATTAGTTATTTAACCACAGTGTAATATTTATTAATAACATATTATATGAACAGTCTTATTCAAGCAAAGTAAAGCAAAAATTGGATAATTTAAAGCTGGTAGAAAATTTTCCGAGTTTAATAACTCTGATATAGCATTTCTATCGTCTATAGGAGATGCATTTCCAGTATACAATTATATCACTTTAGAATCTATTGCTGGAGTTACGATTTTAAATAGTTCATCTGAAATAGCTAGCTATATGTTGGTTCAATATTTAAAAGAAGTAATTGCAGAGATACGTAGAGCTGCAATAGCACTTGAAGCGAAGCAAGTTTTAAATGAGCATTTGGCGAGATATTTAAAAGCCCAGTTCAACTTTTTGCTAACGAAAATAGCCTGCAGACTAACGCAAATAAAATAGATATAAGGGCTAGAAGAATAGAGCAACTTTTAATTACAAGAGAAAGGAGTTAAATCCAATACAATAGACAAATTAATTATAGAGAAAGAGATGGATTACATAATACATACGTTTAGTGGTAGAGACAAAATATTTAATGGCATAGGACGAGTATTTGCTTCGAATAGTGCCACTCCAGTAGGTCAGTTCGCCCTAACAATAGGTGGTATATGGGCTGCAAGCAATATTTAGAGGAAATATCGGTATTTTCGCTATGGAATGGTTTTTTCCGTCATTTTTTATTATCACGCTGTTATTTTCTCCAAAAGCAACAGTGTGATAAAGGATGAAGTATAGCTAACTGCTCCAAA
This sequence comes from Orientia chuto str. Dubai, assembly GCF_000964595.1. Classification (GTDB taxonomy): domain Bacteria; phylum Pseudomonadota; class Alphaproteobacteria; order Rickettsiales; family Rickettsiaceae; genus Orientia; species Orientia mediorientalis. Next base: position 8,827 of record NZ_LANP01000019.1, read on the forward strand.
AAAGGTAGATAATATCCAATAGTTGTAGAAGAAAAAATAAATAGTGCCATTAAGGATTGGAATCAGGATAACGTATTAGGATTAGGACTAACCTTTGTTAAGCTCCCCCTTCAAGAAATAAAAGGAGAAATTACATACAATAGGCCTACAGAAGTTATATGTCGTGTACCGATATATGCTCAATACTTTAGTATTTTCAATCATTAGGGAATGGAAAAAGCATTTAATAAAGCATTTAATATAGAGATGCAGATTATTCAATCTGCACTGAATACAATGGCGAGATATAAAGGAATAAAACTTAGTTGTGATTATTAAGCACAACATAAAAGAAGTAATAGGTGATAATTACAGAATACAAACAGTACTATCAATATCATATGGAGGAAGAAAGATATTTTTTGGTAAAGCTATTTTTGATAAAGAACAAAAAAATAAAGCCATTTTAATTTTTCCTTTCAAACAAAACGAAGATACTAAGCACCACATTCGAATGCATGGCCTAAATCGTTACCGTCATCAAAAGAATGATGCAGCAATGTTAAAGGCATTGATGCGCCTTAAAAGGTAGCATACTCAATGTTTAGTATAATCTGAAGTGTTTTTAGGATAGATTATACGTTTCAATATTGTTTTTAGCATAAATTACTATATGGTAAAAAATACAAAAACGTAAAATAAATTAACTAATAATTTTTATATTATGCCGAAAGATAATTTAGATAGTAACATTAATTCTATAGAGCAAACATATAACTCTATTTTGAGACTTTTACCTTATGCTTCGAATAATGGAATTAACAATTATGATAGCTTATATATTAAAATTTTTCACTGCATTAACAATATTCACAAAAATTACGAATTTGCAAGGTCTTATGCATTAGCTTTTACTATAGCTAAAATGAATGGTAAAAATAATGACTATGCTAGTGCATATGCATTTGCTATTGCTAATAAAATTTGTGAATATCATGCTAATTTACACGCTCTAGCTTTTGTTAAAGCAAAAATTGAAAACAAACCTAACGATTATGCAAATGCATATGCATTTGCTAAGATTAATTATATCGGTGAAGATGATTCAAATTTATATGCCTTAATTGTTACTAATGCTAAAATGAGCGGAAAAAGTGATTATTATGCTTATTCATATGCATCAGCTTTTATTGTTTGTAAACAAGAAGGATTTAATGAAACTTATGTTAAAGCGTATGCATCATCTATAGCAAATGGATTTAATCATGAAAATGCTAGTTTATATGCTTCAGCTTTTACTTATTCTAAAGGAGTAGATGACAAAGACGACTACTATGCTAATGTATATGCTTTTGCTAAAGTTACTATTTGTACTAATGAAGATTATGCACATTTGTATGCGTCAGCTTTTACTTATGCTAAAGTAAATGGTGAAGATGACTATTATGCAAGCGCATATGCATTTGCTGTGGCTAACAATATTTGTGAATATCATGCCAATGCATATGCTTTAAAGGTTGCTAAAGCTGAAGCTAACGATATAAATAACAACCAAGAAAATATATATTATGACAGCTTACACACTGCTGAAGTAAATGAAATAAATTACACAGAAGCCATGATATAATCAGTATTGAATATCGGTTTATTCAAAAAAAGGATAAGGTTTTAGCTTGCGTTAAGTCTGCAATATTTGTTTAGATACTATACTAATCTCTGATAGATTAATGTATTCAGCACGAAGTGTACAAATGAGGAGATTTTATGTATACGGTTTGAATATTATGGAGTCAATCAAAAATTTTGATTAAAGTAGTTCTGTTTTGACTACGTAATATTGTAATAATTATTTTTGTAAGTTCTGAAACTTGTTTTACAATTTTTATGCTAAATGCCTCAGCAATATTTTTGTAAGACTTGTATCTTTGATAATATCATGCAATATTGCTGTAATAATGGTGTTATCTTCAAAGATATAGTCTGCTATTATAATGTATGCTACTTCCAATGGATGCATATAATATGGCTCTCCTGTATCACTAATTTGCTGCTCATGACATTTTTTAGCATAGCATTTCCTAATGAAAAAGTTTCAAAAGAATATCAAAAAAAGAAGAAAAAAGTTAATTTTCACACTTTATAGAACCTGCTATTAACTTTTGTTAATTTTTGTAATTCATATTTAACTATAATTGTATTTGCAAAATTTGTTATATTACAAAAAAATTAAAGTAAAAGGTAGAAAATATAGAGAATAAAAATTTAGGAAATTTTGCACTAATTTTTAATTTAGAAGTTAAACTAATGATCGAAAAATGTGTGCAACCTAAAACTAATAAAGCGATTTTTAAGTAAGATGTATTATGAATGAATTAGCACAAAAAAATTGCTATAAAAAAAGCATAATAGAGAATTAAAGACATTAATGGCGAAAGGAATAGATCCAAGAGAAGTAAGATGTAAAAAAATATATAGAAGGAAAGAAAATGAGAAGCGTATAAAATAAAAAAAGAGATGACATTAGAAGAGCCATATAATAGGTCTCTTAAAGAGTATAGCAAAGTATATAAAACTGGATTGCTGCCAAAACTTAAATCCTCTAAGTACGTTGTACCAGTGTTGTATTTGATGGTTAGTAATGATAAGAAAATATATCCAATAGCTAGAGAAATAATCTCCGAGGATAAAATTATCGACAATGTTTTAGCAATTTATAGCTATTATCAAATTAAATGTAGGTAATGTGATTAAGAGCTTTTATTGTTATACTATTTTGGTTACAAATACCAACACTATTGGCTTGAAACATTGTATTTCAAGAAATGAGTGTTAATGTAACTAGCATCATATCAAGATCAAGCAGCTGGTGGATTATCCGCTAGAACAAGCTAGACATCGATACACATTTGCTATGACTACACCATCATTAAATATGAGCTGCGGCGGTATTGGTGCTTATCTCGGTAGCTTCTCAATTATTTCAGGAGAAGAATTGGTTCAATTAATGAAAAACATTGGCTCTCAAGCTAAGGTTTATGCTTTTTGTTAGGTTTAAAAACCTTCGCTTTGCAGATTGGAAATGCTCTAAAAGACTTGCATAATCTAGCAATGGAAATGAATCAATTTGCTAAAGGAGATTGTGAGTTAATAAAATCATTATTTGCAGCAACTTTACCAAAAACTTTGGCTATGAGAGAAGCTGTATGTCGAAATATACAGTCATAAAGTGGTTTCGATTACTTTGCTCACGTAGAAAATATAACAATTCTGCAACTCAAAAAAGAGCTTTGCAGCAAGCGCAAATTTAGAGCTTCTAAAATAAGCTTGATCATTACAATATCTTTATTAAAGCTGCAGATAAAGCTGGTATTCTAGATAATATGCGTGATTCAATGTTTTAATCGACTAAGTTGATAACTCTGCTTGGTAAATAATCTTTGATGCTTTAAGCTTGCAGTATCACAGATTCAGGACCTATATATTTTATGGAATTAATGTTTTGGTCTTTTGTTGTAGCTTAACTTTTAATTAAGTATTTGATTTTATATTGACCTTCATCTTCTATAGGAATAGCATTACCATGCTATTTAATTTCTAAAATGATTTTATGCTAGAGGTTAAAAGAAATAAATTTGCTGTTTAAGCTTTTAATATCTAAGAATATTATCTAACTATAAATTTCAGATAACATCAGGTATACAGTAACTATTTTGATTTTTATCAGTACATGCTTTCTTATAATACCTCTGAAAAATTTTTGCATAATATTAAACACTGATGCAAAATTATCGCATCCATGGTTGTAAATAACAAAAATTTCATCAAAAAAGATATATCAAAAAAAGCTCTACAGCATTGATTATTACTAGCATTAAAGCTTGCTTATTGCTCTAATCTATAGAGAGATTATTTATAAACAAAAATTGCATCAGTAGCAACTTCTAACAAGCATTTCCTTTCATATTAGTATTAAAAATTGTAGCCTGATATTTTTATATATGCTATAGCAAAACATTTAGTTATCAAATATTAATATGTAATTATTGTCACTATTATCACTAATGCCTGCTATTTCTACATCTTTTGCTATATTACCTGATAAGTTATTATAATTGCAATGATGTTTCTGAATGTAAAAATCTTCTAACTCATCTAATTTTCTTTTTACTCCACTGTTTTTTCCAATCTCATCTAATAGTTTAGATATCTCAGGATTATCTAGTATTGCAATTATCTTATCCGTAGAATAATCATAAGCTGTATCAGTATCTGTTAATACGTCATTCACTAAAGTATATTTATCTTTTGCTGGTTGATTTAGTACAATATTATGATTCGCAAATTCTGCTAAATTATTCTCTATTGCAATCTGATTATAATTACTAACAAGCTCGCTTAATGTAGTTAAGTTATCATAGTTATAATGTTCTTGCTGATCTAATTTTCTTTTATTTCCAGATTGTATAGCATTTTCATTAATAATTTGAGCTACTAGTAGCTCTTTAATACTATCATCAAGATAGCATTCTTTTGCTTGAGTATAGTAATGTTGGTTGTTAACACAATCTATAGCTAGTACAGCAAATATTATGTTAGTTTAACTACTGGTTGTTTCCTTGCTAGCAGTATCATCATCATCTTTTAGTATACAAGGGTTTTGTTTTAATAATTTTTCCAAAGACTTTGGAATATTTTTTTCTGCACTATGTAATATATCCAGGACATTAAAATGTGATATTCTTAATATCTCTTTGTTATTATCTATTGCTGTTAATAATTCTTCCAAATACTTTGGAGCATTTTTTCCTGTACTACGTAATATACTGGAGATGCTAGAAAATGGTATTGCTAATTTTTCTAATGTTTCCTTGTTATTATCTATTACTATTAATAAATCATTCAAAGCTTTTGAGGCTATTTTTTGTGCACTATTTAATATACAGGAGATATTAGAAAATGTTATTTTTAATGTTTCTAATGTTTTTAATTTTTCTTTGTTATGATCTATTACTATTAATAAATCATCCAAAACCTTTGGAGCATTTTTTCCTGTACTACTTAATATACCAGAGATATTAGAAAATGGTATTGCTAATTTTTCTAATATTTATAATTTTTTTCTACATTGAGTAATAATACTAGCAGTACTTGTAGCTGAGAAATATTATCGATAGTGTTTAGATGTAATATAATAATTATTAATAGTAAAAACTTGGATTTTAATTGTTTCAGTTAATTTATTGAACTTTTTTATTTGTTTAAATCTATGTCATCAAACACATATTCAAGATTATTTTCTGAGTAATTAAATTTCTCAAAAATACTGTGGAAAAAAATTCATAGCTTTTGAACAAGATTTTAAGTCAGTGTTTTTAGCACAATATCCATCTCTGATACTTCTGAAAATATATTAATAGACATCGGGTTTTTATATCGAATTCTATATGTATCTTCCGCCTAGAATCAAGCATGTATGCTTAAATAAGCTTCCATAATCAAGAACAAAAACCTTACCCAAAATTCCTAAAACAGACAGCATCATTTCTTGCATAAAAACAGATTTTCCAGAGCCTGGGACTTCTGCTATACAGAGGTTAAAGTTCTTATTTGGAACTGCACCATGCTTATTTAACGCTGGTAATAATGCTCCACCAAAAGTGGACTAATACATTATCTGACCTTATCTGCCAGTCAACAGCGTACCTGGAGAGCTTAAATATCCTTATTTATTCATCAATTATTAGTAATAATACCTTACTTTCAGATAAATTTTATACCTCTATCTAAGCTGGAAAGTGCTGTTCCAAGTCCTATAATTTTCTTTTTGCCAATTATATTGCTCGATCCTTGTTCAACTAATTATAGCAGAGTATTTTCTTCTATGTTTTGATTTACCTTGATTCTCTTATAACATATAATATAGCCTCTTTTTGGTTTTGATTTTTCAACAACTTTATCGGAATCAAACAATCCTTGAGCAACCATTTCCTTTATTTCTGATATACATTTTACACCTTTAGAAATTTTACAGTCAAAATCACTTCTATAGAAGCCAGTTAAGCTTATACAGACCAATAACAAAGGTAATAACTTAACCTGTTCTCCTGTTGTGCTTGATTAACATCTGGTATCGTATAAGTTGAATTGTGTTTTTGCTTCAATAAATCAAAACCTTTTTTAAATACAACATTCACAACTCTACCTAAAGTAATAACAATGACTGGACTCATAACATCAGCTCTCTTAATAGCAAAATCTGCTAATTTATCAGGAGAAGTAGTAAATAGCCCCTTCATTACAGCCCCATTCCTTTAAATAAGTCTCATGATAGCTATTTGACGATACCACCATTTTACGATTAGGCTCTATAGCTGGAATCAATAACCATTTTTCTTCTTTTGTAATTGCAGTCATTATTGCAATTATATTAGATATTGAATATAGTAATTACTAGCAAGGCCTTATTATATCTTACTAACTCTTGTACAGCATTTTGCTTAAAGAGATGATTCACTATTTACCAACTTTTTTATTTAGCAATCCTAAATAACTTATTGGTTTTGGTAATAGACCTTTGGCTACTAAAAAACTCTTTAACAAAATCTGAAACCTTTTTAAATTTCTTAAAGCTATAACATAATATAACACCTGTAATTATAGACAATAAGCCTAGTTTAATATGACTGCTATTTAATAATACTATTAATTACCCTAGCTAGTACTACACTCCACTCATCTATACTTAAGCCCATATATTTCAATGGTCTTGATAATGACCAATATAACTTTTGCATAATCACCTGCAGCTATAATTATAGCATGAGAAAACTTATTCTGCTAATATAATATTTAAATCAGCTAAATATCTTCAAACGCAGATAGTACCTGCGCAGGTTACATTAACGTGCTCGTATACTATTAGTCAGTCTATAATACAAAACTTCCAGTACATTCATTCATCATTTGTGTAACTTTAGACATAAACTGCCGCACTGATTCTAAACCAACTCTAGCATAAATACTCGTTGTTTTTAGGTCATTATGATTCAATACTATACCAATTGTATGCTGACTTGCACCAAAATCTGCCAGACAACTTGCAAGAGTCCAGCGCAGATCGTGTATTCTTAAATTTTCTATGCCTGCCTTTGCACAAACTGACGTCATGTTGTCTCTGGCTTCTCTAAGTGTCCGCTTTTGCTAGTATCACTTGGTAGCACCCATTTTGATGTTACTTTCATCCCCTGTAATATTTCCATTGCATCTTCTGTTAATGGTACATCTTGTGGCTTTCCATTCTTAGTTTTTGGTATATGCCATATTTTTTTAGTAAAATCTCTTCCATTCCATCTCTAACACATTACTTTTTCTAGCTCCAGTATATAATGCTAGTAATATAAAATCTTTGACTATCTCGCTCTTTTCTTGCTTTACTACTTGTAAAAATTTCGGCATTTCATCGTAAGTTAGACTACGTTCTCTTGCTTGCATTTTATGTCTCTCTATTCCTAGTGCAGGGTTTTGTTCTATTAACCCCCATTTTATTGCCTTATTAAATACAGTTCCTAAGTCCATCAGAAATGCATTTGCTGTCGAATATTTCTTCGCTTTGCTTATAGCTTTGAATATTTTTTCAATATCTCAATCTTGCTGATCTTTTTTGTATATAATAGTTTTGCATAATTATGTATTCTTGCAGCACAGCTTTTCCAGTACACAGTATACACTTTGCTGTACTCTTCAATATTATGCAGTTCTTCAAATGTTATATCTTGTTTTTCTTTTTTACGCTTCTCATTTTCCTCTATATATTTCTTACGTTTTACTTCTCTCGGGTCTATGTTTTTCGCCAGTAATGTCTTGAGTTCCCTTGCTTTTTTTCTAGCGTCTCAACTGATAAATCTGGATATGGTCCTATCTTTAGCCCCTGGTTTTGATATTTCTTGTCTAAATAAACTTGTTCCACTACTTGATACTCTAAACAAGTTCTCTTTTGATCTCTATAAACCATTGTTATTTTTTCATTCGGAGTCTACTTAGTAATCGATTTGTAAACTTTAATGCTATTGAAGACATAATTACTATATAATTTATGTATATTATTAATAAATACTGTGGTTAAATAATTGATCAAATAATTGAATAAAATTTATATCTATCTAATAATACTAGAAAGACTATTAAAACATCTGTAATCAGCTATTCAGAAATCTAACATTCATAAAAATTAGAGTTGTTATTAAAACATCATTCATAATACAAATAATAAATTGTTAGTAAAATAGTACCAATAAAAATATATAAATCTGCTAAATTGAATATTATGAAATATATATCTATGAAATCAAAAACAGCTCCGTATAAAATTCTATCTATAATATTACCAATTCCACCAGTAATTATTAAAATACAAGCATTAAATTTAAATATTTGTTCTACCTTAGTCATCAAATAGCAAAGGCACAGTATAATTGCAGAATTAACAATAAGAAAAAAGTTATTGCTATTATTATAGCAGTTGAAAATTCCAAAACTAATACCATAATTCCAAACATATACGATATTGAAGTATTTAAAAATTGGAATAGTCATTTCTGGTATTTTTCTTAAAAAGCTAATTAAAAAGGCTTTGAGTGTTTGATCAATAATTAGCAACTCAATTCCAAAAATTAATAACCACAGTTTATACCGATTATTATTGTTGATTGTTAATAAATTACCCATAATACTTGACTTTCTTAATAAGATTATTAATATTAATAATTTCCTATAAACTAGATAAAACTAATGTATATAAATGTTGTAATATTATAATTAACAAGTATCGCATATAAGCTATTTATCAATATAGCCTGGCAGCAGATCGTATGCAATCTAACTCAAAACATACACGAATATAAAAAGAAACAACCATATAACGTCAACAAAATGCCAGTACCATACAGCAAATTCAAAATTTAAACAATTGTTAGGTTTTATAAAATGCCCTTTTTTGGCTCTAAAATAACATACTGCTAAAAATATAACCCCTAAAATCACATGTAATCCATGAGCTCCAGTAATTATATAGAAGTTTGAAGCATAAATTCCATCCGTAAACTTAAATGGTAAATGTGTGTACTCAAAAATTTGCATTAGTATAAAAAATATACCTAATAATACCGTATAACCTAGAGTTTTAACAGTAACTTCCTGATTATCTTCAATTATAGCATAGTGTGCCCAACTAACTGTGGTACTTGATAATAATAAGATCATAGTATTTAATAATGGTATACTCCAAGGATCAGGAGTTATAATACCAGCTGGTGGCCATGTTCCTTTATGTGCTACCCACACTTCCTCTAAAATTCCTACAGGAAATAATTTGTTATAAAAAAAGGAACCAAATAAACAGGCAAAAAATGCTATTTCTGATAGAATAAATATGATCATACCTATTCGTAAAGAACACTGAACTTCTTTGGTATGCTGCTTTTCAAGCATTGCTTCCTTAATAATATCGTACCACCATCTAAATAACGAATATAGTAAACATAAAATTCCTCCCCAAAGAGTAATTTTACTAATAGTATAATAGTAGTTATGTATTAACATCGCAGCTGCAAAAGCTGACAGTAATAAAGAAAATGAAACTGCTAGAGGCCATACGCTTAAATCTACAATATGATATGGATGATTTTTTTTTATATACTGCATATTTAAATTTTCAATTTGTTTATTTTAGTTATAAAAAGAAGTTAAAATATTAAGGATTTTTTCTTATAGAGCTTTCATATAAACTAATTTAGTTAAAATGATTTTTCTATTCTGTTATCATTTTATACTGTATAGCATGTGTTATAGTCAAGATCTCATATAATTAATGTAAATGCTTAAAAGCATTAGCAGTAATTATTCTGCCACGTTGAGTACGTTGTACAAGGCCAATTTGTATTAGGTATGGTTCTATCATTTCTTCTATAGTATCCCGTTGTTCAGATAATGCAGCAGCAATTGTATCAATACCTACTGGACCACCATCATAATTTTCAGCAATAAATTTTAAGTATCTATGATCACTATTATCTAAACCTAACTTATCAATTCCTAGCTGATTAAGAGCATAATCTGTTATTTGCTGGTTTAATGGATTAACGTTTTGATAAATTCCAAAATCTCGAACTCTCTTAAGTAGCCGTAATGCTATTCTTGGCGTACCGCGAGAACGATTAGCAATTTCTACTGCAGCACTAGTCTCAAGTGCAATGTTTAACACTTTTGCTCCACGTATAACAATTTCAGTAAGTTCTTCACTACTATAGAAATTTAGCTTTAAATGAATACCAAACCGATCACATAAAGGCTTACTAATAAGTCCTAATCTAGTTGTAGCACCTATTAGAGTAAATTTTGGTAAATAAATTTTTACTGATCTAGCAGATGGTCCTTCACCAATCATGATATCAAGTGAAAAATCCTCCATGGCAGAGTATAATATTTCTTCAACATGAATATTTAGACGATGAATTTCATCAATGAATAAAACATCATTTTTTTGCAAATTAGTTAAAATAGCAGCAAGATCAGCAGCTTTAGATAATATTGGTCCAGCTGTAGATTTTAAATTAACATTTTTTTCTTTTGCAATAATCTGAGCAATGCTAGTTTTACCCAAGCCAGGTGGGCCATGTAACAGCGTATGATCTAATGATTCTTCTCTTTCAATTGATGATGTAATAAAAATTGTTAAATTACGTTTCATTTGATCTTGCCCAATGAAATCATTTAGAAAGCCAGGACGTAAAACTATTTCCTGTTCTTCCAATGTAGCTTTAGCATCTAATAATTGGTTTTTCATCACTTAGCTCTTTGCTGCAAGGCTGTTTTAACTAATTCATTAACTGACATAGTAGGAGATAGTGAGTATATATCAGATAATATTTGTGTTGCTTCAGTTCTACTTATACCTAAAGATACTAACGCAGTAATAGCATCTGATAATATATTAGATTGCATATTATTACCAAATGATGAAATCTTACAACTGTTATTAACTATGGGATTAATATTAGTAACTCTATCTCTTAATTCTATCATCAATCTATCAATTAACTTAGGCCCAACTCCTGAAATTGTTTTTAATTGATGTCTATCTTGGGTACTAATTGCTATTTGAAGCTGATGTGGAGTTAAATGGGATAGAATATGTAATGCCATTTTTGTTCCTATACCGCTTACACTTTGTAATATATTAAAAGCTACTTTTTCAGTATTATCTAAAAAACCAAAAAGGTGAATTCTATCCTCTCTTACATGTGTTTCAATAAATAAGCTTATAATGCTAGATTCCTCTTTTACTAACTTTAGTAAAGTATTACTTGAAGAGTATACTTGATACCCTACACCATTAACATCGATTATTAAATAACTGTCAGTTATTGAATCAAGAATGCCTTTAAGTTTAGCTATCATAAGGTAAATAGTACTAATTATTTAGCTATTAATAAACTAGATTATATATTAAATATTTAAATTTGTTATTTCTAATCTATTATTATTTCGAGCTGTTATAAATAAATTTATATTCTGTAAAGATATAAGTGTAAAGCATTACTCGACTTTCTATCATAATAATTTAATACCATTTTTGTTTTAACTCAGTTATTACTCCATTATTTTGAAGTTTTAATATCGACTTATTAATTTCAGGTATTAAATCACTTTTTTTCGAAGAAGCAATTACAAATTCTGAAATATAATCATCAATCACAAATTTTTTAAGTTTTGGATTATCAGCTACAAATCTAGCAGCTTGTATATCTTCAAGAATAACTGCATCAATAATTTGAGATTTTAACTCCTCAACTAAAATTAAATTATTATCAAGAAAGCGCAACTTTGTATTATCACTATCTTTATTAATATCCTCAGCTATTTTTTGCCAAGTTGTACCAAGCTGTGCTCCAATGGTTTTATTTTGAATATCCTGACAATTAGAAAAATTACTATTAGCTCTAAATAATACAGCAACTTTCGACATTAGATAAACATTACTAAAATCAACATGCTCTTCTCTTTGGTTAGATTTTGATAAACCAGCTATAACTAAATCTAGCTGCTTAGAGGACAAAGCTAACAACAGCCCTGGAAAATCAAGATTTTTAATTACTATTTTTTTTCCTAAATCTTTTCCAATTAGCTTAATTATATCGATGTCTAAGCCAACAATCTCATCATTTTTAAAGAATTCATATGGTGGGTTATCAGCAGCTGTTCCTACTAATAAAACATCACTTCTTACTTGCTGATTCTGTAATGATTTAATCTGTATATATGTACCATAGCCTAGCAAAAGTAGTATTAATGTGGTAATAAATATAAATAAATATTTGGTCATAAAAAATTTTCTCTTTTTACTGTTTAGTAAATTTCATTAGAATCATACATTAATGCTCATATCACCAATAATTACAAGTATATATAGTTCTGGATATTATCAGCACAACTATTAACTATGTTACTACTAATACCTCAGTTTTGAATTAAGAATAATTTACGTACAAGAGCTAGAGAAGTAAATTGTAAAAAAATAGTTTAAGCAAATGTTTACAAAAGGTAAAAGATATTTTATAGGAGATTAAAAATTTCTCAAAAAGAAAAATATCATGAGAGAAGATATAAGCAGCACTATAATAGAGTATGTTTTGATTTTATTAAATACTACTAGACTTATAGCATGATTGCATTTTCTGTATTAGGGATAAAATTTCTTAGCTTATTGCAGTTTTTTCCTCAATAATTTTGAAATTTCACCTCTTATTTTAATAATACTTTAACTAATTTACTTCTATTAAATCTATTAGCTATATATATAATTTACCTAAAAAATTTTTCAGTTGGATCTTTTTCTAAAGTTACTAACATGTTGATCATTATTTCTTTTCCAAATAAAAAATTTATATCATTCAGATAATTTATTACTTAATCAACTAAATTTATTGCAGATTTTAGTAAATCTCATGCTAGCTGATCAACGTTTACAATGATAGTTCGCTTGATATTCTTAATATTCACTGTTCTTTATTGTAGTAACTTACTATCTATCTAAAATACTAAATCAAGTTTATACAATTTATTATTGATAACAGATGCTTTAAGATTACAGTATAGCAGGAATTAATGTTTGTATCTTTTGTTATAGCTAATTTTCAATTAATTCTTTAATTTTATACATATTCTATAGATATAGACTGCTCCTGCTATTTTAAATGGTTTTATAATAGAGGTTAAAAGTGTAAACCTCGAAAATTTATTTCTTTTATCTCTAGAGAATATTATCTAACTCTAAATCTCAGACAACATCAGGTATACAGTACAGTAATAGATGTCTATCTTAAATAGGTATTGTTCATTCTCAAGCTATTTCCAACTGTTTTCTTACATGTTTTTTAACATCTTGATTTACCAAAGGAGAAAACATCATCATAGCTGTGAATAATAATGGACAAAATTATATCACTAGAAATGCTGTTAATAAGGCTGTAAAAAGCTTGAAAAGCAAAAGTAATAAAATAGCCACTATAAGAAGGCAATTTCAATGATCTATTATAAATTCAAGAAGCATAAACACCTGTATTGTTATAGCTAAACCACTATAAAACAGTTATGTTATATACTTTTCGAACAGAGTGTCTACGTCACAATGATATTTCATTCTTCTAGATTTAGTTTGAAACCATTTTTTTCAATAGGATTTAAATCAGGAGGGGGAAATACTCTAACAAATACTTTATAACATTATCTACTGAAAGGTCTCAAAGACATATTCAATCTAAAGAAGAAGGGAAGTTAATTTTTTGTTAACTTTCGCACTTTGTAGAACCTACTATTAACTTGTGTTAACTTTTATAATTAATATTCAACTTTAACTGTAATTAAATTTATAAAATTTGTCAATATTATAAAAAAATTAACGCAAAAGGTCGAATATAAGAAGAATAAAAATTTAGGAAATTTAGCACTAATTTTTAATTCAGAAGTTGAACTAATGATCAAGAAACGCATACACCCTAAGGGTGAATCAAGCGTTTTTCAATTCAGATGTATTATGAATGAATTAATATAAAAAAATTGCTATAAAACAAGCATAATTATTTGATCAGTTATTTAACCACAGTATTTATTAATAATATACATAAATTATATAGTAATTTCAATAGCATTAAAGTTTACAATATAGATTACAAAGTTTACAAATAGATTACTAAGTAGACTCCGAATGAAAAAACAGTTTATAGAGATCATATGATACTGCCATTATGCATAAACCTTATTTTGCAGAAGCATATATTAATAAAGGAGCTTCTTTAGCTACATTAGGGAAGTATGAAGATGCAATGGAAAATTTTGATATTGCTATTAAGTATGAACCTAATAATCCAGAAGCTTATTATAATAAGGGTATAGCGTTAACAAATTTAGGATACATTCAAGATGCTATCAAAAGCTATGATACAGCTATTAGATATAGACCCAAATATGCGGCAGCATATCACAATAAAGGTTTAATTTTAGCAGCTTTAGGGCAATTTCAAAAAGCAATAGAAAATTTTGATTTAGCTATTAATACGAACCAATGATTTACAAGCATACGGTAATAAAGGCTATGTATAAATCTATTAGGAAGATATTCAGAAGCAATGGAAATCTGTAACTTAGCTATTAAATATATCCAAATTATGCAGATATTTATTATGTTAAAGGAATGTTTTTGAGAAATTAGGTCAACATAAAGAGGCAATTAAAAACTATGATATAGCTATTAAATATAAACCTGATTATGCTAAAACTTATCTTGCAAAAGGAATCTCACTAATAAGCTTAGGACAACATGAGCAGCTAAAGAGATGTTCTTTTAGCTATTAAACATGATCCTAATATTATTGTGGAACATGAAGAAATGCTCAAAAATTTAACGAGTAAAAAATTTCACTTGCAAAAGAATATGAACAAAAACTACAAATATTGAAAAAATACTCTTGATTGATGAATTTTCAGAATCAAGGTCATTTTACTAGAGGATCACAGCTAGTTGCTCATAAGTTAAGAATGTTTGGCCAAGGTAGTGCTAATGTTCTAACAATTGGCTTTGGATTATCGATATTCTGGATTCTATGGCGACTATATCAAAAACTATTTTTAAGTAGCTTGTATTATTTTGCGATTGAGAGATATGTACAGCTTAAGCTAGCAATTGGTGAACATTTTTATGATATCGATG
>NZ_LANP01000020.1 GCF_000964595.1 Orientia chuto str. Dubai
TTCTGATACTGTCTTAGGAGTCAAGGATAAAATTAGGATTAAAGATAGAATTATTTTTAATTACACCAAAGACAATATGTAATAATTTACGCATAATAGCAACAATAATAACTTTAGTGGGTTTACCCTTACTAGATAGCTTTTGAATAAACTGCTTAAATATAGGGTTATGATTTTTAGCAACAATAGCTGGAAAATATAGAGCCTTCGTAGGTTACAGAACCTATTTTAGATATAGTGCTTTTTCCCTTTAGGAGGTACCGGAAGTTTTATTTTAGGTGTAAGCCCTGCATATGCAGCAAGCTGCCTAGCATTACTGAAGGATTCTATATCAGGGGATTCTGCAAGTATAGCAACAGCAGTAATTCGACCAATTCCTGGGATAGTTTGCATGTTATCTACTTTATGCTTGAATTCAATATTCTTAGCAAGTAATTTATCTATATTAAGTTCAATATTTTTAATTTCTTTTATAATATGGCTAGCAAGTTTATTGTAGCTAGCACATACTGATTTATATAAGTCTTTTTTGTTTCAAGATAATTCTGTACCTTCATATTGTCCTTTGAAATTTTGCAAACAGGATATAGCTCTTTAGTTCTTCAGCACCTTATTCCGAGGAATTATTGATGTAAATCATTCTTACTTGATATTCAGCAATAATCATGCTATCTACCTTATCAGTCTTATGACTGATAATTTGCTTTTTGCAAAGGGTTAATACAAGCAGGGTTTACTATATTCACTTCATGGTTATTGCTGTACAAAAAATTAGCAAATGACTTACGTACTTACCAGTTGCCTCCATGCATGCAGCTACCTGAGTAATTTTATGTTTTTTTAACCATTTAACTAGCTCTTTAAAACCTTGTTGATTATTATTTACTTTAGTGTGATGATAATTTTTATCAATGAGTAAGGAAATAGTTAAATCTAATTTGGATACATCAATTCCTAAAATTGGTTTAGACATTATATTGCTCCTTGAAAGATAAGTTTTAAAAAGGGAACCAAGACTTTAGCTAACCATGTTTATACAGAATAAGTCAGACTTCTCTTAAGATACTGTTCAGCTTTAGTCTTGTGAAAGAGGGCTCTTATCAGAACCACAGATTTAATATCTAGTCGCATTTACAGAGTCACCTCTTCTTTCTACCTTCAAAAGTAAGCTAACTCCTTTGAAAGCATCCTTGCAAGTATTTTTCTTGCTCTTTCAAGATACATGGAGCATTAGTATCAGACATTATACTTCCTATTATTTTAAATTCCGCTATAGTAACTTAAAATAGACGCTTCCACATACGTCTGTTATAGGATTTACAACTCGTCCAGTATATCATTCAACAACAGCACAATAGTTATTAGTTGTTAAAGCCATTAATACTACAAACAGAATTATCTTCACTAACTTCACGACGACGTTTTAAATATCTTTTTCCTAGAATGAAATTTGCAGTTTTTCTACTAGAGTAACCATTTATTTCCTCACTTACAAGCTTATTATTGAATATTTTGATCAGATTTGCGTGTTATAGCTCTCAACTTTTAACCTTTTAAGGTAAATCCTTAATTGTTATTATTGACTAATTCTTATTTTCATACACGCATAGTATTATCTCCACTATGGCTGGGCACCGCTCTTATCCTAAAGAGTATTACAGATTATTCTTCTGATCAAACAAAAGACATATCAACCTAGCTAATTACTCAATTCAATTGGACTGCTGACTAACACTAACTTTCCTGCTTTTGATTTAGCTCAAGCAACTTGATCTTCATCATCTCTATCAATTAATATTAATGGCTTACCCGAACTTACTGCTGCTAGAGAATTTACTATTAGTTCTAACTTTTACGACCATTACAACACTTTTTGTGTTTTAATATCAGATATTTGCACATATGTTGCATCATATATCCATCTTCTATCTTCAGTAGCATTCTTAAGTTTTCTACTGGCACTGGTCTAAAAATTTTCTTTTTAACTTTTTTCCTGAAACTTATGTTGCATTTCCTTTAGCAAGATACTTTTAGACGCAGCGTTGAGCTTAGCCATAATCCCATTCAATAATGATTCTTTAATGATTAGAAAAACATGCATTAGTTCAACTATTGAATTTAAAATTAGTACTAAATTTTTATTCTCCCCATTTTTTACCTTTTACTTTCATTCTTTTGTAATATTGACAGATATTGCAAATATAATTATAAGCTAAATGTGAATAGCTTATCTTTGAGTTTCTAATGTTGATGATAAGTCATGAATTATTAATCTATATTATTACTAGTTTTGATGAAATCATCTATAAAGTAAAACAGAGAGGTTATATTTCTCTTATTATTACTCTTTTATAAACATTGTTTAGAAACTTATATATTCTTCCTCTATACAATATCTAAACCATTTTAATTCAAAACTCAGGTTATTAAATAAATATGAACTATTAATCTATGTGATTACTCTTTTAATAAAATCATCTACAAAACAATATAAAGCAGGATATATTTTTTATGCATTCTTCTTCTAAAGTATTTTTTTACTCCTCTATAGAGTATTTCTTCTCCTTTATAAACCATTTTTTATAATTTACCTCTCTAAGTCTTCTACCTAATTCTTTTCTTAATCCAACGCTGAAATTAAAAGGATTATTAGTTATTCCTTCTTTTTTTATTAGCAATTATAAAAAACTCGTTGAATTTTTATAAAAAATGTCAAAATATCTGATTGAATTATAATTATATTATAAAAATTATCTGTAATTAAAGAATACTATGACAAAATGGGTTTACCAATTTTCCGCTATATCTATATCTCATAATAGCCAGTTATATAACATTGAAAAAGATAATCTTCAAAATTTATTTGGTAATAAAGGTGTGAAAATAATTCAAATGTATAACCAGAAGCTTCCTATTCCGCAGGGCTTTATTATATCAACTGAATTATATCATTACTATCAACAAAATAATAATTCTCTGCCAATTGATTTTATGAACGATTTAAAATCAGCAATTTTAAATTTAGAGCATCAAACTGGAAAAATTTTTGGTAGCTATAATAACCCATTATTAGTTGCTATAAGATCTAGTGCTGCAGTATCTATGCCTGGAATCATGGATACTATACTTAATCTAGGTATAAATGATAATACTGTTGAAGGATTAAGTTTAATAACAGGCAACAAATTTTTCGCATTAGACACTTATATGCGATTTATTCAAGCTTACGGGCGAATAGTTATGAATGTACCATCTGCAGTATTTGAACTTGCTTTAACAAAGTTTAAAACATCTAATAATATTACTAGCCAAGAGCAGCTAACTTCAGAACATTTACTTAATATAATTGAAATTTTTAAGCAAATGATTTATCAAGAAGCTAAACAAGAGCTACCACAAGATACAAATTTTCAATTGTATCAAGCTATTCAAGCAGTACTAAAATCATGGATGAGTGATCATGCTATCACATATAGAAAACTTCACAAAATTTCGGATAATATTGGAACAGCTGTTATTGTACAAACCATGGTTTTTGGTAATATGGGTAGTGATTCAGCAACAGGGGTAGTTTTTACTAGAAACCCTTTAACAGGAACTAATCAATTATATGGAGAATTTTTAGTTAATGCTCAAGGAGATAATATTGTATCTGGAAATAGTATACCTAATCTAATATCAGATGATAATAATGATTCGAATACTTTAAAATCTATTATGCCTAGCATGTATGAAGAATTATTACAACACTGTCAAAAATTAGAACAATATTACTGCTCTATTCAAGATATTGAATTTACTATAGAAAAACAAAAATTATATATATTGCAAACAAGAGCTGCAAAGTGCACAGCATTAGCAACTATTAAGGCAGCAGTAGATATGGTAGCATCTGGATTAATAACCAAAAAAGAGGCAATATCTAAAATTAATCCAATAACACTCAATCAATTATTATATTCGTACGTTGATGAAAGCAACAAAGATTATAAGGTAATTACTAAAGGAATACCATCCACACCAGGGGCTGTAACAGGAGTAATTGCATTATCAGTAGCAGAAGCTGAAAAGTTATCTAATCAACATAATGTAATTTATGTATGTTCAAACATTAGTCCAGAGAATATTAAAGTTATGCATATATCTTCTGGTATTTTAACTACTGGCGGAAATGCAACTTCCCATGCTGCAATTCTAAGTAGAGCATTAGGAAAACCATATATTTGTGCTGCTAAAGATATCATAATTAATCAACAACAAGGACTTATTAAGATAGGAAATATCATTTTGTATCAAGGAGATAAAATTACTATTGACGGTAATAGTGGTAAAGTTTTTTTAGGAGAAGTAAGATTTCTACAACCTGAATTTTCTAAGGAATATAAGTTATTTATGGAATGGACTGATGAAGTAAAAACGATAGAAGTAAAAGCTAATGCTGATACTAGCTCGGATGTAAAATTAGCTCTGCAACTTGGTGCCACAGCTATTGGACTTTGCCGTACTGAGCATATGCTTCTTGAGGAAAACAAAATGAGCTTAGTTCAAGAAATAATTATTGCTGATAATAATAAACTCAGAAGAAATGCTCTTGAAAGGTTATTTTTTTTTCATAAAGCTGACTTTAAGGAACTATTTGCTACTGCAATGGAAATTCCAATTAATGTAAGGCTACTTGATGCTCCTATACATGAGTTTTTGCCTGCAACATTTACATCTGTTCATAATAAAATTATAGATAATTTAAGTATTTCTCAGGAAATATTTCAGTCAAGAATTAATGCATTACGGGAAGTAAATCCTATGTTAGGTCATAGAGGCTGTAGAATAGGTATAAGTTTTCCTGAAATTTATGAAATGCAGGTTCAAGCAATATTCGAAGCTGCAGTTGAAATATTTTTTGAGTTTAAAATCATGCCTAAAATTGAAATTACTATACCATTGATTAGTCATACAAAGGAATTAAGATTTATAAAGCCAATAATTCTTAAAACAGTAAAAGAAGTAGAACAAAGAAAACTATTTAAACATAAATTTGATTATAAAATAGGAACTATGATTGAATTACCTAGAGCTGCTCTTCAAGCATATGCACTAGCTCAAGAGGTTGATTTTTTCTGTTTTGGTACTAATGATTTAACTCAAACCACATATGGTATTTCAAGAGATGATTCACCATCCTTTATGATGGGGTATCTTGAAAATAATATTTTTCCAGCTGATCCTTTTGCAACTTTAGACTGTGAAGGGGTAGGTGAATTAATACAAACAGCTATTATACGTGGTAAAGCTGCCAAAAAACAGTTAAAAATAGGAATTTGTGGAGAGCACGCTGCTGATTCAAGTTCAGTGGAATTTTTTCATAAAGTACAAGTAGATTCAATATCATGTTCGCCATATAAAATTCCAATTGCTAGATTGGCAGCAGCACAGGTAGAATTAAAATAAGGAAAAGTGCATTTTTAATTCATAACTTAAGAAATATTTGACTGATTTTGACTTTAGAGGTATGACTGTAATAGTTTTGAGCAAATATCAAAGAATATGAGTTTTACTGTTAATTTAAATAAAATTTTACAAAAGTATAAAGATCTTGAAACTAATCTAAGTAGCGGTGGATTAGATAGTAAAGAGTTAGCTTTAATTTCTAAGGAATATTTTAATCTTAAGCCAATAGTTGATAAAATTAATCATTATTTGAAAGCTCAAGAAAATAAAAAATACTTGCAACAAGTAATTGATACAGAACAGGATTTAGAACTAAAAGCAATAGCAGAAGCTGAGTTATATGATACTCTAAATTATTTACCTGAGCTAGAAGGGGCAGTTAAAGCGTCTCTTCTTCCTAAAGATAGCGATGATCATAAAAATGCAATCATTGAAGTTAGAGCAGGTACTGGTGGAGATGAAGCAGCATTATTTGCTGCTTCTCTATTTCAGATGTATCATAGATATGCCGAGCGTAGAAAATGGAAATTCGAACTTTTATCTATATCAGATACAGAAATTGGTGGGTATAAAGAAGCGTGCGCTGTTATTAGTGGAAGTGGTGTATTTGCTCATTTAAAATTTGAATCAGGAGTACATAGAGTACAGAGAATACCTAAAACAGAATCAAATGGTAGAATACATACTTCTGCTGCCACTGTTGTTGTGCTTCCTGAAGCAGAAGAAGTTGACATAAAAATTGATGAAAAAGATCTTAAAATAGATACATATCGTGCCTCTGGGGCTGGGGGACAACATGTTAATACTACTGATTCTGCAGTAAGAATTACCCATATTCCCACAGGAGTTGTAGTATCGCAACAAGATGAAAAGTCACAGCATAAAAATAAAGCTAAAGCAATGAAAATATTGTACGCTAGATTATATGCCTTAGAAAAGCAAAAAAATGATCAAGAACAAGCATTATTACGCAAAGGTCAAGTTGGCACTGGTGATCGTTCAGAGCGTATTAGAACTTATAATTATCCCCAAGGTAGAGTAACAGACCACCGAATTAATCTTACGTTATATAAAATCGAAGAAATTATTCAAGAAGGAAAGTTAGATGAAATTATTAATAATTTAATTTCAGAAAATGAGGCAAAAAAAATAGCTGATAGTGATATTCAATTTTAAAATTATTGATTTAGATGTAAAAATAGCCTACTAACATTTAAAATTTAATAAAATATAATAATGCAAAAAATTATCAATATTATTACAATCGGTGCTATTATATATGTATTAGTTACTGGCAAGTTTTTGGACTTTTTGCAGACTGCAGACATTAATAATAGTAATAATGCAGTGGATAACCCTGTTACAGAAGCAAGTAGCAAAGAACCAGAATTTAATGAGCTTGAAGGAAATTTTTTTGAAAAATCTCTTTCTAAGGTTTTAATTAATGTATTAAAAACAGAGACAGGAAGGCAACTATTTAAAAATTTAGTTCACCCTGTTGATCAAAAAAATAACTTAGCATTTAGCAATAATACTAAAATTAATAATGTTGCACTTATTAATTATATGTTTGATATTCAAGATGTGACTCAGCTACCAGAAGCTAAAGGGCCAGCGTATTGCGGGCAAACAGTTACTATCTCTTATCGTATTTCTGATGAAAACGATGCTATTATTGAAGAAAAAGTTAAGACATTGCAGCTTGGGGGATCAAAAAAAGTTAATAGTATTGATAATATAACAATAGGTATGCGTGTTGGGGAAGTTAGAGAAGCAATAGTTCCACAGCAGTATCTAACTGATATATCAACTCAGTCTAATAGCAAAGCATTTAAAGTACAAATTACATTACAAGATATTGTATCACTAACTGACATTGAAAAAAATGAGATTAGAATTTGGGATGATGAGTTAGTTCCATACAAAGTACCATATTTATGTGGACATTTAGCAACTTTTGATGTGAAAATTAGCAAGCTCGATGGAACAATTATATATGATACTACTAATGAAGAGCAAAAAATAGCAATGCATCTAGGAGATGATAATTATCCAATGATTTTTTCATATGCTCTGTTTGATAAAATTCCAGCCGGAAAAAGAACAGTGTTAACAAAAGGAAAATATTTTAAAAATATTTTAGAGAATAAAAATATTAAGTTATTTAAAAATCTGCAATTACCTGCAGATGAGTTTTTTATTCTAGAGCTTTTAAATTTTCAGGAAGGAAACAATGTTCAATGAAGGAACAAAATAAGACAGCACAACAAAAAACTATAGTTGTGAGCATATTAGGTATGCCAAACTCTGGTAAATCAACCTTACTAAATAGATTAATAGGGCACAAAATTTCTATTGTAACTCCAAAAGTTCAAACTACTAGATCAGCAATCACAGGAATTGTAACTTATAATTTTACACAATTAATATTTATTGATACTCCTGGAATATTTCAGCCTAAAAAAACATTAGAAAAAGCAATGGTACGCTGTGCATGGACAAGTATTGTTGGAGCTGATTTAGCATTGCTAATGATAGATATTACTAAAAAGTTAAATGAGCAAATTCAAATTATTTTGACTAGATTAATATCACAAAAAATTAAGTTTTGTATTATTTTAAATAAAATTGATGTTGGAGTAAGTAATTTAACTCAGCTAAAAAATGATCTAAAAAGATTTAATGTTAAAATTATAGTAATATCTGCACTAAATGGAGATGGGGTGCAAAATCTACTTCAATATATAGTTGATATAGCTCCTATCAAACCTTGGTTATATGATGAGGATAATATTACTACTGCTAGTATGAAGTTTTTAGCTCAAGAGATTACTAGAGAGCAGCTATTTTTAGCGTTACATCAAGAATTACCATATAACATAACAGTTGAGCATGAAAGATGGGAACAACTAAAAGATGGTAGTGTTAAAATTTTTCAGGCTATTGTAGCCAATAAAAGTAATTACAAAGCTATAATTCTCGGTAAAGCTGGTAGCAAAATCAGTATTATTGGACAAAAAGCTAGACTTGCTATGCAAAAAGCATTTAGCTTAAAAATATGTCTAATTTTATTTGTAAAAATAAGACCTAGTTGGGACCAAGAGTATACCTTTTATGAAAATATGGGACTAAAGCTAATAAAATCTTAGTTTATTGTCTTTTTGGATTAAGATTTTTTAGAATTAATAGAAGAAGGTTCGTAAACTTAAGTCAAGAAGCAAATGCGGACGAAAGCATTCTATAACGTGACTGCAGGAGATATATTCTATCTTTAAGTCTCTGACATAGCTGAATGCTATTCATTGACTGAATATTAGACGGATTAGTTCTACTATAATATATAATTCCAGATGCTAAATTTATATTTACACAAATGTTACATATTAGCAGAGCTATATATTCTGTAATTAATTTGCCTTTTAAGGCAATTTTAAATTGAATCTTGATTTCAAATATAAAGTTTGTAATAAAAATATTTCAATAGGTAAGCAGATAAAAAACTATCAGCACAGAGCATAGAGGATATGAAGTTATAGAGTTATTTTACCTAGACAAAAGATTGTTAATGGTAGATTTCACATTTGTAAAATTACATAAAGTAGTACTTGTAGCAATCAACATATTATAGCTAATAAAGTTTATAATACAAATATCATAGTAAAATCTGCATTGGACTGGAATAAATTTACAAAAACTGTTGCGAAGAAAGATTATATACGTAGATTAATATGTATAGATCAATTTTTCTCAAATACAGATAAAAATGCTATATTTTTTGATGCACATAAAAACATAGCTTTATAAACAGGTACATCTAACTTTCTGAAATTATAGTATTATGGATATATACTTTGATAATGTGGTGTTTAATTTTTCACAAAATTTATTATGTTCTTGGTTTAAATAATGCATAGATATTCTGTTGAAAGCAAAAACAAATTAAAGAATTATATAAAAGATATTGAGAGCTTTATAAAATTCTTTTTCATGGAGAAAAATGCTTAGCATACAAAGGGGCATTATTTTTCAAAACACTATAAATAATGTATAGTAAGAATCTGTTCAAATGGTAAACATAGTTTCTGTAATACTATAACAAAGGACAGAAAAATCCAAAGTTAGAGATAGATAAAGATTTATACAAACTAAGGCATATCATTGAAAGTATATTTCAAACATTTAAAGAATAGCTGTACATAGAACAAGATGTGTGAGAAATATGAAACTATACCTAGGTTCATGACTATAGAGAATAACTAATGTTGAGCTAAAACCTTGTAAAACATGCCCTAGTACTTACACCAATACTTTTTACTATTCTTTCTTAATAATTGATGATTAAATTCTGCTCCATATATGAAGATTATAGCTATTATATGAAAAAATAATAACGTAATAATTATACTACCTAAAGAACCATATATAAGATTTAACTGGCTATAGTAGGCTGTAGATTTAGAAAGTATAGTGCCACTAAATATCCATAGCATGACAGTGACTATTGCTCCTGGTACTACTTCTATAAATTTTAGATTAGTATTTGGAACAAAATAATATATTGTAGATACAGTAAAAAACAATGTTGTTACAATGAATACGTATCTTAATAGACCCCATATAGGACTTAGCGTTTTTGTGAAAAAAATAGTTGGTGGTATTTTTCGTAGGATAATTGGTATAAATACCAACAATACTATTGTTAAAAAGATAATCATACTTGTTATTAAAAACTGCACTATGCTTAATAATCTCCGTAACCAATAAGGAGGTGGAGAGTTAACTTGATGTACTCTATTTAATATAGTACGTATGCCCTCAACAAATGATGATGATGTCCAGATTGTACCAAGAATTGCAAGAGTTAATAAGCTTTGTGGAGGATGGTCAAGTATTTCATGTATCCTTGGGACAAGAGCTTCTGAAATATTCATTGGCAAGTTACTTAGTAACATACTAATACCATTTTTCCCTAATTCTGAAACTCCTAAGAAGCTGCTAGAAGCTAAAAAAAATATTACAAATGGAAAAATTGATAGTAATATCATAAATGCCATATAACCTGCATGTTCAATACCATCATGTTCTATTGTTTTAAAGGTAGCCTGTGTTAAACAGCGTATGTAACGCCCAATCATAACATGTACTTCAAATTTTAATGTACTATACTAATTTTAGTAACAATGTAATTATATATCAAAGAAATTAATAACTACAATAATATTCGCTGTTATAATTACTTTCAGAAACTATAAAACCTCAGTTTTAAATTTAAGAATTGGATTAGGAGATAACTTTAGAAAGGAAAATTGTGAAAAGAATATCTTAATAAAATAGAAGCATTCCATGCTGAGTGGTACTTCTTTTGCATATTCAAAATCAAATAACCTTTTTATAATAATTAAATAGTTTTATATTTTGCTTTTTAGTGCAATAAAACGGCAGTATAAAGGTATATTAAGATCAGATTTGTATAATTATAGCTCATATAAATATTTAAAGTTTTTGCAAGCAGAAGCTGATGTGATAAAATAATACTATTGTTATAATTTCTGAATAGTATATTTTAGCTGTTCTAAAAATATGAACTTTAATCTATTGATTACTACTTTTGACAAAATCATCGATAAAAACAATATAGTGCTGTTATATCTTTTTTCATATAGTTCTATTTTTAAGATTTTTTCCTCATAGATAATCTTTTCCTTTATAAATCATTTTGTTGAGCTATTTTTATTCAAAATTTACCTTTCTTAACATTTAAAGAATAGCTGAGATAGAAAAATATAAAATTAACAGCCCCACTTGCTTGGCTAATACTCTTTCTAAGATTATTACTAATGTGGCATAAATTTTTGTGGCGATGTACACTAACAAATTTTTTATTGTAGAAGTTTTTTTCCTTCCTCTCTATATTAAGGATATTTGTATCTTGTATTTTTTAGGCATTTGATGTTTTCTATCACTTGCATACTAGATTACACATTTCTTGTAACTTATTCTAGATAAAACCATACTCATAGTTCTATGATATAGCGAAACTAGTATAAAACAGTTAGTAATAATAAGATGCAATGAAATTAGTATGACGATAGATTTTAGAAAAAAGGCTATAAGGGAAAGAGAAAAAATGAGCTTTGAATGAGTATCAAAAGGTTTTGGAGAAAAGTATTTGTATGGAGTAAGATTGCCGTTAAAGAATGAGCTCCAACAAAAATTTCTATTGATAAAGTGTCACAATAGTGACGCATACCAATATGAAAGAGCTGAGCGGCTAGGAGTAAGTAAATCTGGTATACAAAAAGCATTAAAGAGATTGAACATATAAAAAAAACTTTACAACACTCGAAAGCAAAAGAAGAAGAGAGATTAGAATTTCAGGATAAGATAAAAAGGTATAAAGGAAAGGTTATTATCTATGAGAGCGGTTTTATTGCTAGTGCTCCTAGAACTCACGGATATGAAGGCATAAGATGTTACGGAATGCATGATTGGCATCCGTCAAAAAGAGTTATAGGCACATAATAAATTGCTGCTAACCGTATCAATTTTTGACTGTAATATTATTTAATAGTTGGGTAAAACATGATTTAATACCGAAATTACCTAATAATTCTGTAGTTGTGATGGGACAATGCAAGTTTTCATAAAAGCCCGTATTTAAAAACTATGCTAGAAAAAGAAGGACATATATTTAGAGTATTTACCCACTCCTGATTTAAATCCTATTGAAAAAAATGGTTTCAAGCTAAATCTAGAAGAATGAAATATCATTGTGACGTAGATACTCTGTTTGAAAAGTATATAACATAACTGTTTTATAGTGGTTTAGCTATATATTCTGTGTGTAGACAGTATGTTTCATGCAAAATAATTGTTTGAAAGGAGATCATTTACATGTATCAGCACAGAGTTACTATCAACCCACAACATGCACCAAGCAATTAATCGGAGAGTCATACAATGAAGAAGTCATCAAAAACGAACGGATCAAACATGAACGAAGTGTCAGGGTTATTGCTCTATTCTGCTTATTTTGCGTGGAAGTGCAAGATTGAAAGTGCGCTTTTACCTCATGATCTCACTCATGTTCAGTTTATGCTTTTGATGACGTTAGGGTTTTTGAAGAAAGATGGGGCGGATGTATCGCAAAATGACCTCGCTAAGTTTTTGAGTTTTGATGTGACCATGACACCTCAAGTGTTGCGTGCCCTAGAAAAAAGAGGATTACTCAAGCGCTCCCACAAAGAAGGCGATGAGCGCTCTAAATTTTCAGAATTAACAGATGCCGGTGTAGCGAAAATACAAGGAGAGGCAAAAGATTTACTCAAGGCCGAAGAATCATTTTTTATGAGTTTAGGGGAGAATAAGCAAGGCTTTGATGAGCATTTACGCGGCATTTTACAACAGCAAATAGCGGATGCAGCATGAGTATTTTTAAAAGTTATCGCGAATCAATCATTATTAAAGATCACGTTAAAGCAAAGCACATTATTGTTGGCGATTATTTCTATTACTCAGGGTATTACCAAGATCAATCTTTCGAAGACTGCGTCATGTATTTAGATGAAACGGATGATCATCGGCTACCACATGAAACTGATCACCTGATTATTGGTAAATTTTGCTCCATTGCAACTGGTGTCAAATTTATGATGGGTGGCACTCAAGGTCATACTTATGAATGGATAGCCAATTACCCACTCGATTTCCTTGAAGAAGATTTCGATGGTTACAACAAAGTTTCGCCAAAGGCTCAAAAATTAAATGGTGATACGGTTATTGGCAATGATGTTTGGATTGGAGCTAAAGCCATGATTATGCCAGGATTAAAAATAGCAGATGGAGCTGTTATTGGAGCACGCAGCTTAGTACAAAAAACGTAGGCCCTTATTGAGATATGGGGGTGGAAATCCTGCTAAGTTAATTAAAAAGCGCTTTTCTGATGAAGAAATCGAGAAGCTACTAAAAATCAAATGGTGGGACCTCAGCATCGAAATAATTAAGGCTAATTTACATCTGATACGATCCAAAAACGTCCATAAATTGTGGAATAAATTGAGGAAAGATTAAGTATGACCATCTCAAACCACTTCATGAATCACATTTTCCGCTACTGCTAAAGTGGCTAGAGGTGCCGTATGTCAAAAAATGGTGGGATCAGGATGTGACCTATACGATGGAGTTGGTGAAAGAGAAATATAGCTCATATTCCAAAGGCTATAAGCTTGAAGGCGGAGTACAGAAACCTATCCAAGCTTTCATTATCTATCTATAGCAAAACCCTGTTGGATACATCCAGGTTTATAACGCGTGCGATTTTCCTAGGATCAAACCGCTCTCAGACCTTCCTGAAAAACTTGGAGCGTTCGATATTTTTATTGGCGCAGGAGGACTTAGAGCAAGGTTTGGGTTCAAAAGCAATATTAGAATTTCTTAAATTACACGGCAATCAGTACTCTTATATTTTAGCCGAT
The DNA here is from genome assembly GCF_000964595.1 of Orientia chuto str. Dubai. Lineage (GTDB taxonomy): Bacteria > Pseudomonadota > Alphaproteobacteria > Rickettsiales > Rickettsiaceae > Orientia > Orientia mediorientalis. Next base: position 13,923 of record NZ_LANP01000020.1, read on the forward strand.
CCAGATATTAATAATCTTTCTGCCATTAAATGCTATGAAAAAGCAGGGTTTAAAATGATCTCAGAACAGGAAGATACCGGAGAAGTGTGGATGTTAAAGGATTTATCGTTAAGACATAACCCGTTACCAACCATCAAAAAACTTATTAAAGAACGCTACATTGATGCTGAAGCCATATTCTGGGCAGGATCAGTTGCAGCGAATCAGGGAACAAATGCGTCTGATTTAGATCTTGTGATTGTGTATGAATCATTACCACATGCTTATCGAGAAGCTTTTGTCTATGATGGTTGGCCTATTGACTCATTTATTCATGATCTTGATATCTTGCGGTATTTCTGCGGCAAGCTTGAGGCCAGTGACGGTAAACCAGCGCTCATTAATATGATCATACAGGGCAAGGAAATCTTAGCGCAAAACTCTGTAAGTATCGAAGCTAAGGTTATTGCAGGTAGCGCTTTAGCAAAAGGTCCGGATAGCTGGACTCAGGCTCAAATAGATAAAGAGCGTTTTCTCATTACGGATATCTTGGATGATATTAAATCTCCTAAAAATAAAGAGAAGCAAATAATTTCTGCTGTTCATTTGTTTGAACCTCTGTTACAGTTGTATTTTAGAGCTCAGAAAAAATGGACTGCTAGCGGCAAATCATTGATACGCCTTTTGAAACAAGAAAATCCAGAGCTAGCTGAAGAATGGACTGCTGCATTTGAAAGCCTGGTACAAACAGGTGATACTTTCAGCATTGAAAGTGCTGTTACAAAGATATTGGCAGCGCATGGTGGCTACTTGTGGATGGTTTTAGGTCTGATGTGCCAGCGGAGTGGAAAGAATTCGATGAAAACAAAATTCTCGATGAACTTAAATCAAGAGAGCCAATATTCATCATCATGAAAAGTTTGAAAAAACAAAACAAGATATTAAAGCTCAAATGTGTGATGAATTTTGGGAAGTTGGAGTATCGGGTAATGTCTACACCAAACAAGACGTCATAGAAACCCTGCTCGAGCGGTATAGCAACCAGGGCGATCAAGATATTTGGGAAGCTAAAGACTTTGAACTCACCAAAATTGTAACGGATAATTATTTGCTAACGTATATTCTTATCCAGGACAAAACAAGAGCCACAAGAAGATCAGCGCTTTGGCGAAGAGTAAATGGTGATTGGAAGATCCTCTACCACCAAGGAACCATAATCTATAGGGAGAAAGAATGAATAAAAACAATATTCATGTTTTGAGTAGAGGTGTCATTATTGACCAAGGGCATATTTTGCTTTGCAGAACGCTTGACCTTCCTATAAGTTTTTATTTTCTTCCAGGTAGTCATGTTGAGCATGGTGAATCGGTTGAAACATCGATTCTTCGTGAGTTAATGGAAGAAACTAGCGCTCATTTCAAGATCAAGAGATTTTTAGGATGTTTAGAATACAGCTTCGAACCTGGTCATAGCAGTATCTGTCACAACCATGAATATAATTTCATTTTTGAGGCTGAATCAGAATCTTTGCAAAGGAATAATAAAATTTCGCAGCTTGAAGCTCATATTGAATTAATTTGGCGCCCTTGCATCAATTATCTGAAATTGACTTTTAGAGCAGAGCCCTTGAGAGCACTCGTGCCTTAGTGGCTGAAAACGCCAGCTTCAGATGTATTTAGGAGCGTAATGATATGATAAAATCTTGCTTTGCATAATAGCTCCATCAGGGACCATATTCATACTCTTATCAGCACCATTATACCCTATGACGATGTTGAACAAGAACATATTAATGATACGTGTCTTTGGATTGAAAGTGGTGCGCCTATTTTTCGGGTTTAAAGGCCTGATGTCCTAAATAAACATTTAGTATCTTATTTTGTACTCTTCGATGACGTTCACCAAGAAATACTCCTTGTCGATCATAAGAAAGCACTTCTTTGGCTGCCAAGTGGAGGGCATGTAGAAATTGCTGAAGATCCAAAAACTACAATTGAGCGGGAATGTTTAGAAGAACTTAATGTTACAGCTGATTTTTGGTTACCCATCCATTCTTTTTAACATCAACATTAACTGTAGGTCTAACAGCGGGTCATACAGACGTAAGTTTATGGTATGTTCTTAAAGGAGATAGTAATAAAGCTTATGAATTTGATAAAGAGGAATTCAATGACATCCGTTGGTTCCACCTTGATGAGGTGCCTTACTTAAAGTCAGATCCTCACATAGGGCGTTTCATACAAAAATTAAAAGGTAGTTTATGAATAATTTCATACACAGAAAAGCAAGAATTGCTGATTTACCCCATATTATAGAACTTTTCTTGAAAGATGAACTTGGGCAGACGAGAGAATCCAGATCAGCTGAACTTGATGACAACTACATCAAAGCGTTTCATAAAATTGATTCTGATCCAAATCAATATTTAATGGTGTTAGAAAACGGTGGTGATATTATCAGCACTTGCCACCTCACTATTATGCCATCACTTATTTTTATCGGCAGTACTTGTATGCAAATAGAAGCTGTGTGAGTGGCTGGCAAATACAGAGGCCAGAAAATAGGATCTTGGATGTTTGATCAACAATTAGCTATGCCAAAGCTATGGATGTTTCTATTATCCAGCTCACCACAAATAAAAAGCGATCGCAAGCAAAATATTTTTATGAAAAACTTGGCTTTGATGCAAGCCACGAAGGTATGAAATTATACTTGGAACAAGAATTATGAAAATTCATTTTGAAAAAGTAACAGGAACTCATTTAGACACCATCTTTAGTTGACGCCGAGCTGTACATATATGAGTGCTGGGATAATACAGAGGCGCATAAAGATGACATTGTCAATTTTTCACAAGGCAGAACAACACCATCGTCTTATGCAGATGGGCAGTACGTTTATTGGATTGCTTTCCTTAAAGATGAACCTTTTGCAATGCTAATGACAGTTCAAGAAACGCATAAGGAAGATTAGGACAAGAAAAACGGGGATGGCTTTCAAAAACAGGACATACTTACGGCCTCGATTATATGATTGGTAACCCTAAGTTTTCGGTAAAGGCTACGGGGCTCAAACCTTATCTGATTTTATTGATTATTTTAGGCAATTTGTTGATTCCAAAGCAGATACTTTTTTGATTGATTCTAATAGTGCCAATCCCAAGGCAAAGCATGTTTATATGAAAGCCAGGTTCAAACATGTCTGTGATTTTATCATGGAAGGAACGTTAGCGGCACAGGCAAAATGCATCATCTACTACTCAAAATTTGATCCGACGATTTCGATCATCAATGCAACTATGCATTATTACTCGTGCATTCAAAACATAGCGCGTTTCTATGTCTATGATTTATCACGAGAATGTGGATCAATTTCCTCTGATTGGGCAAGGCCGGAAGATGGGCTTTATGAGAGCTTTGATTTTAAAAGTTACTTTATTGATCCATCCAGAAAAGCATTCTTAGTTAAAGTTTATGATGAGATAGCTGGCTTTGTTCTACTTAATCAAGCAACTGAAGATTCTACAAACACCTGGAACATGGGTGAGTTTTTTATTATCGCTAAATTCAAAAGTGTAAGCATTGCTACTCGTGTTGCTAAAGAGATTTGGAATATGCATCCCGGCAAGTGGAAGTTTCTGTTATCCCTAATAATAAGTCAGCCTTAAAGTTTTTGGAAAAAGTAATTAGTGAATTTATTTGGGCTAGTTTTAATAAGAAAATCAAAGATGTGACTTATGATGAGCATTGCCCAAGAAGAATTATCTTGGAATTTGACACGCAAAATAGCATTCATAAAAACACAGTTCCCCAGTTTGTCGTACGCACGTCTCAGCTTTCTGATATCGAAGCCATGGTTTCACTCTCAAAAGCCAAGCGCAAGCTTTATGAAAAAGCACAACCACAATTTTGGCGTTATGCTGAGAAGAAGGCGATAACACACAAAGAAGGTGGTTTACAGAACTGCTGGAAAACAAAAATTATGTGATGTTCACTGCGGAAAGCGACAACCAAGAAATCCTCGGATTTGTTATTGGTAAACTCATGCCTGCTCTAGAAGTTTATAATCCCGGCGGCCTAACATTGATGATTGATGATTTCTGCGTGCAATCCGAGAACCTTTGGCAATCTGTTGGTGCAAAATTAATTGAAGAGACCAAGGCTGCAGCCAAGGCTAGAGGTGCCACACAAATCCTTATTGTATGCGGAGCGCATGACCATCCAAAACGCAAGTTTTTAAGCGAACAAAATTTACAGGTAGCATCTGAGTGGTTTGTAGGAGGGATTGCATGATCAATGGCATCAATCATATCAACATCTCTGTTGCAGACATTGAGAGATCATTTTTGTTCTACAAAGATATCTTTGGATTTAATAAGCCATTATGCAAATCTGAGGGTAGTGCTTATTTTTTAGCTGGCAATCCTGATGATCCTGAATGTTTGTGGTTTTCTTTAGATCTTGATCGCAGTTCTCTGCGAAGGCCATCGCTGTGCAACACACATTTTGCATTTAGTGTTAATGATGAGAATTTTGAAGCTTTGTGTCAGCATATAACCCAGTCAGGAGCTAAAGTCTTTAAAGATAATACTTCACCAGGAAAATCGCTCTACTTTTTAGATCCGGACGATCATAAGTGTGAGATTCATGTGGGTGACTGGAGGGCTAGAATTGCAGCTAAAAAAGCCAACCCTGGTAACAGGAAAAATGTGGAGTGGTTCGTATGATTAAACCACTGTTTGTTAATAGTAAAAATTAGAGGTAATATAATGAACAATCTAGAACAAGTATTTCATATATGGAAAGTGCTATATGCTAAAGATCAAAATCCAAAATCAGTTATAGAGGAGTTTTTTTCATGAGGATTATACTCAATACTATTAATGGTATAATTTTGAGTAGGCCTAAATATATCACACATGTAATAGAACAAAGGAAGAATATTCAAACAATGGAGTTTGAATGCAAAATTCATATGTCTCAAAATGACAAGTTATTTATTCTTTGTGATGCTAAAGGTACCAATACCCAGGGCGATGAAATCATAGCAGAAGTAATCTCTTATTTTGAATTTAAGGATCAAAAGGTATTTAAAATTCATGGTCAGGTACATTTGTTGAAAGGAAATCCATCGGATGTTGATATGAGTCAGGAATAGCTATGACCACTACATTTATTTTAAGCCCAGATCTTGCGCGCAAACTCATAGCGAAGCAATTTCCCGAATACGCTAGTTTACCTATCGTTGATGTTGAAAAACAAGGGCATGATAACCGCACTTATAGGCTTGGCAAGCATATGCTCATTCGTATGCCAACAGCCGCAAATTACGCTTTAAAAGTTCCAAAAGAACAAGAGCTACTGCCGCAAATAGCAAAGCGTTTAAGCGTTAGCATTCCAGCTCCGATTAAAATGGGAAAGACGTCAGCAGATTATCCTTTTCCATTTTCTATCTATAAATGGTTGTCTGGCAAAAGCATCAACCTCCTGAAATTAACAGTTCAAGAAAAGGAACAACTTGCATTTGATCTCGCTAAATTTTTAAAAGAGCTGCAAGCCATTACCGATGTTAACGGCCCTGAGCCGGGTCAGCATAATTGGTGGCGAGGAGACCATGTCAGCGTTTATAACAAAGGGGTTCGAGAACAAATTGTCGATCTGGCTGAAATTATAGATGAGAGCAAAGCACTCGCTTTATGGGATAAGGCAAGCGCTACAAAATGGAATAAAAAACCTGTATGGATTCATGGGGATTTTGCTGTTGGTAATATACTCATGGAGGACGGAAAACTATCGGCGGTCATTGACTTTGGCGGCGCTGCTGTGGGAGATCCTGCGTGCGATCTTGTCATTGCATGGACGTATTTATCTGGAAAAACGCGAGAGAGTTTTATTTCTGAAATGGATCTGGATCAAGATACATGGCTTCGCGCACGCGCCTGGGCACTTTGGAAAGCAACATTTGAGCTTTGTCAGATAACAGATAAACGCAGCCATGAAGCTGAAGTTCAGAAACGAATTATTGATGAGGTTATAAATGGATAATTTTATAATAAAATAATTAACAGCAGAGGATTGGAAAATTTGGAAAGAGTTTAGGTTAGAAGCTCTAAAGAATTCGTCTGAAAGTTTTGGCTCTTCTTATGAAGAAGAAAGCAATTGGTCAGATTTAGATTTTCAAACTGCCTTAACTAAAAGTGATATATTTAGGGGATTCTTTGATAACTCGCTTGTCTCTTGCGCTGGCTTTTATAGCCTACATTCAGCTAAGACAAAGCATCGTGGTGTAATTTGGGGAATGTATGCAAAAGAAGAGTACAGAGGACAAGGTATTGCAAGTGCTTTAATTCAAAAAGTCATTAATCATGCAAGATCAAGAGTAACGCAATTACACTTAACCTGTGTTACAAAAAACATTGAAGCTGTGGCATTTTATCAAAAGCATGGATTTAAAATATATGGTGAAGAACCCAATGCTCTGAAAATTGATACTCAATATTTCCATGAGTATATGATGACTTGAATTAAAAAATATTGAGTGAATCTATCGTTTATGAATGCAGAAAATAAAACCTACCTCTCTTTAATCCTCTCGATTGTGGCGCTGATCGCGATTGGAGGTGCCATTGGCTCTTTAACGAAGCCTGAGATTAGCACTTGGTATAGCACCTTATATCGCTCCACACTTACACCGCCAAATTGTGTATTTCCGGTTGTTTGGACTATTTTGTACGGCATTATTGGCGCTTGCGGCTGGCTCATTTGGCGCCCTCAAGCATTTCCCAAGCCTAAGTATTATCAAAACTTTATACGTGACCCAGCTCATTTAAAACTGGAGCTGGACGCCTTTGTTTTTTCACTATCACTTAACCGGACTTTCCCTTATAGTTTTGGTTGCTATAGATATTCTGGTCTGTGCGCTCATTTGTCTAGCTTACTGAAAAATGAAAGCGGTTTCGCTGCTTATGATTCCTTATCTTTCACGGATTCTATTCATAAGCTACTTAAACTTTTACATATGGTTGTATAATTAGCATGTTCAACCATTCGTAAAGTAGAACATATTAATATACTGCCTATTGACCCTATAAGGTCGCGCATGAATATTATTCTATGTATTTCTTTTCACAGTAAATCCAATAACTGCTATGGCTCTGTTCAACCTTAATAAAGGAATAACTGCGTTATAACTAGGCATCGTTCTGATGCTACGATACCCGTCTAGAAAAACATTTTTGTAGCCATTAAAATTTTCCCATTCACCGTGTTCAATAGAACAGAAATCATCTTCTGCAAAACCTGATCTAGCTGATAACCAATCAATAATTCCACGTAAAGTATTTTGGTGGATAATAACCTCTCTAAAATCTCTATGAATAATGGATGGACCATCAACTTGTTCTAAAAGCCTTAAAGAGTTACGAAAATAATTCAGAATTTTCAAGATCACACCTTAGGAGTCATTGTCTATAGGTAAAACTGGTCTTGTAAGGCAGATAAAATCAGTATGAAGATGAAAATAGGTTTTGCATAAGAATGATTATGCTCCCTATATTCGACCTTTTGAATAAAAATTTTAGAATAATTTGTAAAAATATTCTAAAATCACTGCTATAGCTGTATTTTTGGAGACACAAAATGCAACGTACAGTATACGACATTATAACCAATAGTTGTAATTTTACTAAAAATAACAGTGCCAATAATGACACAATTTTTTTACCATTTTATTGGAAATTTTATACCAGCAGAGTGGAAGGGTCTGATTGGAGATATATGAATTTACCAAACCTAACGTGCTATGTTAAACTTGCTGGTAACTTTCCCATAACTAAATTAAAAATGAAGCTTCAGACCTTAAATATAGCATTCATTTGGGCTTATAAGTTGCTCAATAAGTTAGTGAATTAATCAATACTGTCTTTTAGTGCCAATATCTCTTGTTTCGATAAACCAGTATTTTCGGATACAAATTCATTCGGAAAGCCGGATTTTAATAACTTCATTGCCAGCTCTTTTTTGGCCTCTATTTTGCCAAATTCTACACCTTCAGCTCTGCCTTCATCAATATATTTTTCAGCAATTGTTCCCATAAGAGTTTCTGTCTCCTCCTTTGATAAATTCTGGGCTAGTATTTTTATCAACTTACTTTACTCATCTTTACTAACCTTATTTCCAGTGTACCATAATAGTGAAGTCATGTAAATATATTCACGTTTTTGGTCTATTAAGACTGCATCCTTAAATAATTCTAAAAATTCTTCCCATATGGATAGCATATTTTTTGAATGTACATATTTCATGAAATATGCTAGTGCTGCTGTTGCTTTTTTCTTGATTTCAGTGTCTGGCATTGCTTGCCAATCTGTTAATTTATATTCAGAGCCCATAAACTCTTTAGCTAATTCAGGGTCATAAAACAGCTCCCATAAACTTCTTGGGGCATTAAATGGTTTAGTACCATGATATACTACCATAGGTATAACTAGTGGTAATTTATTTCTTTCTTTTTGATATTTTTCCAGTAATGCTAAATATATTTCCACAATCTTAAAGCAATCCAATAATCTGGGCTTACTTGAGCTTCAACAAGAACATATATAAATGCCTGATTATTATTTTTGGTTTTCATTGAAAGTAGAATATCACACATGCTCGACGTAGATCTCTTCAACAAAGGAATCTTTTTCAAGTGTTACAGTGTTTAAATCAACTAAATCTATAACTCTACTTGGTAAATAATCTTTCAGATAATCCAACGCTGCTATTGGATTAG
>NZ_LANP01000002.1 GCF_000964595.1 Orientia chuto str. Dubai
TAATAATACTGCTAGATGATCATACTTACACGGAACAAAGTACCAACCACTACGTCTTAACATTGAACAAAAAGCAGATGCAGACTGTTTAGCCTTTTTATTCCACATAATGACATTGAGATGACACCATTCTATTACCACCATGTAAAGCAGCTACAGCACTTGATAGATCTTCTGCTTCCTGTAGTAAATCAGGAAAAAACTTACCCATTCCAGCACTAATATTTCTTTCTAATGCCTCTCTTTTCGTGACAGCAGCAGTTCTAGCCTGATTTGGTAAAATCTGCGAGCTAAAAAAGGTATTTTGTGTTTTTTTCCGGCAGAGTATTTTCATTTATGTAATGAATACATTTATTTTTGCTACAGTCATAAATATTTTTCAACGACACTTAATTAAAAGTTGATCAAGAATAAAGTTGGAATATATATTACTCATTCAATGTGTAAATATTGTTCTAGAAAGTGTATTTAATGTTTCAAAACTAAAACTGTATAGAAAGTTTAAAATATGTATCATAGACCTAACCCGCAATATAATATTCAGGCAATGGGCAGTATTAAACTATGTCAACTGCTTAGTAGAGAAGGACATAGCTTATCAAAAGCTGTCATAGATGAGATTCACAATAGAGCTCTGTTTTTACTACAAACCGAAGACCTAAGATACAGGCATCTAAAGTTTGATGCTAGAGGTTTAGCAACAGTTTTGTATCAATTTGCAAAATTAAGATATGGTATAAGTACCGAATTTATTAATGCTTGGACAAATAAATCTATAGATCTAATTGATGAGTTTAACTCTCAAGAGTTATCTAATGCGCTATGGGCATTAGGACGGTTAGAGATACATCCATCAGATGATTTTATTCATGCTTGGATAAATCATGCTACTTCAACTATAGATCAATTTAACTCTCAAAGTTTATCTAATGCGCTATGGGCATTAGGACGGTTAGAGATACATCCATCAGATGATTTTATTCATGCTTGGATAAATCATGCTACTGCAACTATAAATCACTTTAACCCTTAAGGTTTAGCTAATTCGCTATGGGCATTAGGAAGGTTAGAGATACATCCACCAGATGATTTTGTAAAAGCTTGGATAAATCATGCTACTGCAAGTATAGGTTACTTTAACCCTCAAGAGTTATCTAATTCGCTATTGGCATTAGGAAGGTTAGAGATACATCCACCAGATGATTTTATTAATGCTTGGATAAAGCATGCTACTGCAAGTATAGGTTACTTTAACTCTCAAAATTTAGCTAATTCGATATTGGCATTAGGACGGTTAGAGATACATCCACCAGATGATTTTGTAAAAGCTTGGGTAAAGCATGCTACTGCAAGTATAGGTTACTTTAACTCTCAAAATTTAGCTAATTCGCTATCTGCATTAGGACGGTTAGAGATACATCCACCAGATGATTTTATTAATGCTTGGATAAAGCATGCTACTGCAACTATAAAGCAATTTAACCATCAAGATTTATCTAATTCTATTTATGGTATATTTATACTAAATGTTCTATGTAATTCTAAAATTAAAGTACTACAGCAATTTATCAATTCTGTTAATAGCAATACTACACTGTTTGATAATAAGGATATTAGTCAAATTTTAAAAGCACATTATTATTTTAGTAAAACAGGCACAGGTATATTGACTTCACAAAACCGTCAATTACTTGAAAGAAAGTATAAATCTACTTTAGAACCTTGTCGTACTTCAAATTTACAACTGGATGTGCTTAAGATAGTAAAAAAAGTATTAGCCCCGCAAGATATCAAAAGCGAGTTTTATATTAAACAAACTACTTCCAATGTTGATATCTTTATTAAAGGACAAAATATAGTAATACAAGTAGATGGGCCATCTCATTTTGACGATAACAATGCTCCTAATTTCTCAACAAGGCTTAATAGTACATTATTATCTTTGTATCAATATAAAGTACTTAGAATTTCATACTGGAATTGGGATAAGTGCAAAACAATGGCTAGCAAAGAAAGCTATATAAGTGAATTGCTATCTAAGATGAACCTGTTTCTGAAGAAGCACAAGCATATGAGGAGATATTTTATGATGCACCAGAAGAAATATTTTATGATGCAATTGATGATCTATCAGTTATAGCAACGCATGAAGTTTCATCTGATTCAGAAATGCAAGCATTAGGAGATTATGATGCACGTGGGCTTTAATTTCTAATATATTTTTCTATATTGCTTCCAAAAATCAACTAAGAAATTGAAGTTCTCTTTTTGGGGTTGCTTCATGCTGATTTAATGTTGGTAGTAATACTCTTCTAAAGGTAACAAATATTATTATGCCTGAACCGTTGCTCCTACTAGCTGCCAAGCAAGTAAGCCTATTGAACGACAATTAAAGAACAATTGAGTCTTTTCATCATACGATTCATAGACATTTTGATAATCTTTCTCGATCAAAATCCCTATGTATACTCACTTTATTTTGATTTCCTTGATTCTATGTTATCAGAATCAAAAAATCCTTGAGCAACCATTTCCTTTATTTCTGATAAAGACTTACATTTTACACCTTTAGGAATTTTACAATCAAAATCATCACTTCTAAAGAAGCTGATTAGGCTCACACAGATCAATAACAAAATTAGAGTAACTAATATTGTTGCACCTGCTAGACAAATTACTAGCTTATTTTGAATAATTACTTTATAAATGAATTGCTTTAAATCTTTCACTTCTAAAATTAATAAAAGCCTTAATATTCTCATATCTCATTCTCTTTAACACCAGTTAGCAACAAAAGGTAACTTCTCTTATAAGTTAAAAGATAAGTCTTATTCACGACAATATGCTTATTATCACTAAACCAATAACGAAATGTACCACTCACTAATACTATTTCTACCTCAATCTTCTTTGGAAAAAAGACTGAAGACACATTTGAACCTTTAACAAATTGTACATGATTCTGAAAAAACTTGTTTAGCACTTCAGTATCACTAGATACAACTTTCATATCTGCTATCTGCCTTTCTACCTCACCTGGAGAAATAATCCCTTCATTACAGCCCCATTCCTTTAAATAAGCCTCGTGATAGCTATTTGATGATACTACCATTTTACGATTAGGCTCTATCAATCAATAACCATTTTTCTTCTTTTATAATTGCAGTCATTATTGCAATTATATTAGATATTGAATATAGTAACTACCAGCAAGACCTTATTATATCTTACTAACTCTTGTACAGCATTTTGCTTAAAGAAATGATTCACTATTTACCAACTTTTTTATTTAGCAAGCCTAAATAACTTATTGGCAATAGACCTTTGGCTACTAAAAAACTCTTTAACAAAATCTGAAACCTTTTTAAATTTCTTAAAGCTATAACATAATATAACACCTGTAACTATAGACAATAAGCCTAGTTTAGCATGACTGCTATTTAATAATACTATTGATTACTCCAGCTAGCACTACACTCCATTCATCAATGCTTAAACCCATATATTTCAATGGCCTCGACAATGACCAGTATAACTTCTGCATAATCACCTATAGCTATAATTGTAGCATGAGAAAACTCATACTACTAATATAATGTTTAAATTAGCTGAATATCTTCAAACGCAGATAGCACCTGTGATAATTAAGTTACATTAACGTGCATTACTCGTACACTATTAGTTAATCTATGATACAGAACTTCCAGTACATTCATTCATCATTTGTGTAACTTTAGCCATAATCCGCCGCACTAATCCTAAATTAGCTCTAGCATAAATACTCGTTGAATGTATACTACCATGATTCAATACTACACGCATTGCATAAGGACTTACATCCTCATCTACTATCCAAGTTGCAAATGTCCTTCTTAGGTCGTGTATTCTTTCTATGCCTGCCTTTGCACAAATCTTACGCCATGTTTTATCTGGAGACTCTAAGTGTCCGCTTTTGCTAGTATCACTTGGTAGTACCCATTTTGATGTTACTTTCATCCCCTGTAATATCTCCATTGCATCGTCTGTTAATGGTACATCTTGTGGCTTTCCATTCTTAGTTTTTTGTATATGCCATATTTTTTTAGCAAAATCTCCTCCATTTCATGGTTAACACATTCCTTTTTCTAGCTTCAGTATATAACGCTAGCAGTATGAAACATTTGACTATCTCGCTCTTTTCTTGCTTTACTACTTGTAAAAATTTCGGCATTTCATCGTAAGTTAGACGACGTTCTCTTGCTTGCATTCTATGTTTCTCTTTTCTAGTGCAGGATTTTGTTCTACTAATCCCCATTTTATTGCCTTATTAAATATACTTTTTATACCTTTCAGAACTTGATTTGCTCCTGCATATTGCTTCTTTTTAGTTATGTTGTTAAATACTTTTTCAATATCTCAATCTTGTTAATCTTTTTAGAATATAATGATTGATTTGCATGATTATATATTCTTGCAGCGTATTGTTTCCAGTGTTCAGTATATATTTTGCTATACTCTTAATAATTCTAAAATTCTTAATTCAAAACTGAATGTTTAGAGAAAGATGTTTTACTATACAGACACTAGTAAAATAATACTATTGAATCCTCTAATAAAGTATATGTTGCAGTTGCTGAGGTATTTTTTCAAAAAGATTTTTTTAGAATAATGCAAAAAAAATAATAGTAGTAGAGTACTTCTTCTCTTAATGACTTTAAGTAAATCTACCTGAGAAACAAGAGATAAAAATATTCCAAAACAAATATCTGAACAATATCACAGATTTATTAAAAACGAATTAAAATAATATTTGGTTTTAAGAGTTTTCATATTAAATATTACCAGTATAGAAAATATTTGCATGATAAAAACAGGATAAATAGTTGAAGCTAATGACTATATCTACTTTTAAGAATTTTTAAACGTTAATAGCAACATAATATCTAAAATCTCAAATTTATATAAATTAATAAATATGCCACACAGATGTGAAATAACTATATTTTCAGTTATTATTTAAAATAAGAATTTTATAAAAATTTTAACTATTACAAAAAATTTTGTAATAACTACTAAACAGCACCTAACCTTGCCGTGCCTTGAATTTTTTATTTTTTTTATTAATAATAAAAATCTTACCACGCCGCTTTACCACCTGGCAGTTTTTATCTCTATTTTTTAAAGATTTTAGCGAACTAACTACTTTCATATTATTTTTCATATACTATCAAAAATATAGCATACAATATATGTTCTTTTATTAAATCAGTCAATGCAGTTATTAATTATATAGATTTGTACTTTTGGGCTAGCTCAATATAGTGTGAACTTGAATTTTGAATCATTTCAATTTCAGAAGTAGTAATATCTCTAATATATTTAGCAGGTATGCCTGCCCATAATTGGTAAGATCCAACTATCTTTCCTGGAGCAATTAAAGCTCCAGCAGCTACAAAACCAAATTCCCTAACTATAGCTTTATCCATAATAACTGAGTTCATGCCAATAAAAGCATAATCCTTAAGAATAACAGCATGTATAGTGGCATTGTGACCTACTGTAACATTACTACCAATAATAGTTGGTCCATTATAACGAGATGCATGTATTACTGTACCATCTTGAATATTTGTTGCCTGACCAATATTAACCTTAGACACATCTGCACGTATTACTACATTAAACCATATGCTACTGTTTTGCTCTATTATTGCATCACCTATTATTCGAGCACCTTGAGCAATATAAACAGACTTGTGAATGTTAGGTAAAATGTTGTTATATGGTATAATACTGTACTGCATGATGTTAAAGTCTACTTAATTATACTTTATATTCAACGCTTAAATTTAGATTAAAGCATATACTGCATACTAAAAAACGCAATACTGAAAGTCAAGATTTAAAATAGCATATTTCACAGAAAATATGTTCTGTCGCATCTGTTATGGTATATTTATTAATTATAAATTTGAGCTTTTAGAAGCTATGCTGCCATTGCACTATAAAAATTCTTAACCAAGAATTCGTTTTTTTTATATATAATCTTGTTCTATAATATTGTTTAGATATTTATTTTAGAATATTTTTATCTCTTGTTTCTCAGGTAATTTTATTTAAAGTTATTAAGAGCAGAAATATTACTACATCTGAGTTCAATGACAACTCAGCTTTGCCACTAAAGAACTTACCATGTTGTCCATCTTTAGTAAAAGGAAATATTGCCAAGCTCCTGAGCATATGATTCTTTTCTAGCTAGTAACCAGTCGGCAATATCAGTTATTTCAGCCTTAGAGCCCTTATTCTGCCACACTGATATCAGAGCTTTTTGTAACATAGGCTGCTGCAAATCACTTGTTCCATATTGAGGAGCGCCATGTTGCTAAAATAGAGGAAACTTGATAAAAAGTCTGATCTAGCTTCATAGCTTTTCAGTATCTTTTCTGGTACTTCTGAAAATGGATTAATGACATTGGTTTTTCATATCAAATTCTATGTAGCTTCCCCTAGAATCAAGCATGTACGCTTAAATGATCTTCCATAATCAAGGACAAAAACCTTACCCCCAATGCCTAGAACTGATAGCATCATTTCTTGCATAAAAACAGATTTTCCAGATCCAGGAACTCCGCTATACAGAGGTTGAAGTTCTCATTTGGAGCTGTTGCATGATTTAATGCTGGTAATAATGCTCCACCAAAAGGGACCAATACATTATCTGACCTCGTCTGCCAGTTAATAGCATCCTGGAGAGCTTAAATCTCCTTTCCATTCACCAATTATTGGTAATAATACTTTACTTTCGATGAAACGTTTTATACCTCTACCTAAGCTGAAAGGCTGTTCCAGTCCTATAACCTTTGCCAATATATTTGCCTTGTTCAACTAATTGCATTGGTAATGAAGCTAGTAGAACAGCTAAATGATCATACTTACAGGACAAAGTACCAACCACTACGTCTTAACATGAACAAAAGCGATGCAGACTGTTTAGCCTTTTTATCCCCATAATACATTGAGATGAACCATTCTATCACCACCCTGTAAAGCGCTACGCCTTGATAATCTCGCTTCTGAGAAATCAGGAAAAAACTTACCCATTCCAGCACTAATATTTCTTTCAATGCCTCTCTTTTGTACAGCAGCAGTTCTAGCCTGATTTGGTAAAATTGCAAGCCAAAATGAACAAAAAGTTAGACTTTATATCTCTCCACGACGCATTTCATTGCCTAAAAAAAGTCCATAGCTGACAATCTCCACTCTGTAGGCCTTTTACCAGCTTCTAAGCTAATATTACTTGCTCTTATTTAATTTTAATCTTCTCTTCTAATAGCGAAAAATCTCCTCGTAAATTTGTTCCGACAATATTTCATAGGGGTTAATGTCTGCATGTCTTCTTCAGGCCAATTAAATATTATTCTGATGAATTTAGCAATTGTTTGCATCAACATTTTCAGTATTTAATCCAAATACTGATTTTATCTGCCTTACAAGACCAGTTTTACCTATAGAGAATGACTCTAACTATACTAAATTAGTAGAAATATTGAAAACGAGAAAATTAGAATCTAAAAGTAAATTGGTACTACAAATGGATAGTAACAAAGGCTAACACTTAGAGCATCAACATAGAGTATTGTATAAAATTTGCCAAAAGGGAAGGCAAGTATCAAAAATTTAAGAATACACAATTTAAGAAAAAATTGAATTCTAAATTCCTAATCTAAAACTGAGATTAGCATCCTTAATAAACAATAATTTGCAGAGTTCATTTTTATTGATAATTTTTTTAACTTTTCAAATTAAAGAAGTATGGTTGTAATTAATAATCAATTTTAGATTGAATGATTACTTATTTAATGTATAATAGTTCTTAAAAATATAAGTACACCTTATAAGGTAAAACCAGGCATGATTATGGTTTTTATTAGCATACTATGAGGTTGTATAAATTTTTATAAACAAAGTTTAATATATGGGACTATAAAAATGGGCAACACTGTTTTACATGAAGCTTCTAAAGTGGGTGATATAGAAAAATTAATACAGCTTTTATCAGAACAAAGTAATATTGATATTAATGCTCAAGATGAATTAGGTAATGCTGCTTTACATTATGCTGCACAAGAAGGCCATATAGAAGTTATAAAGCTTCTGTTAAGTCATGGAGCTGATATAAATTTACAAGTGCAAGGGCAGTATACTAATGCTGCTTTGCATTTTGCTGTTAAAAAAGGGCATACAGAAGTTGTAGAACTACTACTAAATTGTGGGGCTGATATAAATTTACAAGGCAATGTAAAGCAAACACCTTTAATGATGGCTGTGAGAGCAGGATATATAGATGTTATAAAACATTTATATATCTATAAAGCTGATCTAGGCATACCAGATGCTTTTGGTATTCCTCCTTTAAATGCAGCTGTTCAAAAAAATAATGTGGAAGTTGTAAAAGTACTATTAAGTTACATAACTGATCCTATGTTGCTTGATTCTGCTCTGCATACCGCTGTGCAAAGATCTAATACAATATTGGCAGATATTTTGTTAGCTAATGGAGCTAATGTTAATTCTCAAGATTTTTTTGGTAATACTCCTTTATCCCGGGCTATTACAAATCAAGCAAAAGAATGTGTAAAGCTTCTACTATCTTATAAAGCCGACATCAATTTACAAAACAATAATGGTGAAACTCCTTTAGTTTGCAATAGGTTTAATATTGGTATAAATCATGCAGCAATGGATACATTATTAATTGCTCATATTGTTAAGCTAGAATATTGCGGAGTAGGTGTTAATACAGCAGGATTTCGACAAAATAAAGCTTTAATAAGTCAATCTCCACTTTTAACAGAATTAGAACAGAAATGCCAGCAAGAAGTACAGAAAATGAATAGTATGAAGATTGGCAAAAGTACTTTTTTTGACATATTTGTGTTGACAAAGGATATGAATATATTAGCAAGATGTGCTAATAGTTCTGATATTGTTCAATGTTCCAAGGTAAATTTTCCTATATATGATCCTTTCATTAATGAGTCTATTGAAAAAGGTAAGCAAAGAAATGCTGCATTAAATAATGCAGTTACATCAATGAATAAAATATTGGCTCCACAGTCGGATGAGATGCTACTAAGTGAAACATCTTGGTCCAGCTTGCCTAATGAAATACAATACATGATATTAGAGCACTTAAGTGATGAAGAGTTAATAAAAATTCAATCTCCTGGTGAGGAAGATAGTAATGTTCAAGTTACAGGAGCGCATGCTATATATGATGATTAATCTTTTTTAAGTGCATGAGTATATTAAAAAATAGAATAAATACTTCAGTTTTGCATCAGGAATAATTAGATACAGGAGTTAGAGTATAAATTGCAAGTTTAAGAAAATGGTTTGCAAAGGATGAGAGAAATTTCATATAAGAATTAAAAAAATATCAAAAGAATATCGCATGAAAAAAGATATAACAGCACTATATTGCTTTGTCGATTATTTTGTTAAAAGAGTAATCAATGGATGAATAAAATTCATACTTATCTGTCAACACTAAGAAGCTAGCTAAAACCTCTGCATTTAAAACTTATGTTAATCGTAAATTGAGGTTACATGGTTTTTATTTTGATATTGAACATGCAATACACCGCTTAGCATAGAATGCTTTTGCCTATATCTTTCTTAGTTGTTTATTGTTTTTTTTAATTAAGATTACTAAACCTTATATTTAATTTCTAATCTAAAACCGATATATATAATATTTGCATATACTAGAGTATAGATATTGTGTTTGAAGGTGTGTTTATATTATTCTCTTGGCATAAAACTTAGAAAATATAGTACAAATATAACTTAATATTCTATATTAAGTTATATCTATTAATCTCTTCTTAAGAGTAGAATATCTCAAATCTGCAGCATTCTTTTTAATAGCAATATTTAGTGCCTTTTTTTGTCCAATAATAATAACTAACTTTTTAGCTCTAGTAATAGCAGTATAGATTAACTTACGTTGGAGCATAGGATAATGCTGCATCATGAGAGGAATAATTACAGTATGATATTCCCCACCTTGGGATTTATGAATAGTGATAGCATAAGCAAGTACTATTTCATCAAGTTCATCGAAGTCATAGCTTGTTTTCTTACCATCAAAATCTATTACTAAATTTTGGTTATCATGGTCAATTGTACTAATAATTCCTATATCACCATTATATACATCTTTATCGTAGTTATTAACTATTTGCATAACTTTATCACCAATTTTAAAAATATTTCCCCAAACAAGTATTTCATTATTTGCTGAATTATTTGGTAATAGTGTTTTTTGCAGTACTGTATTGAGATTTTTAGTTCCTAAGGTTCCTCTAGTTATTGGAGACAATATCTGTATATCAGTAAATGGAGAGATAGAAAATTTTTTTGGAAGACGTACCTGAACTAATTCAATTATTTTAGCAATTGCATCTTCTGGTGTATTACTATTAATAAAATAAAAATCATTGTTTTGGTTAGATTGAAAAATTGGAAACAGTCCATTATTAATTCTATGAGCATTGCTAACAATATTACTTTGATTAGTTTGCCGAAAGATTTCTGTTAGTGTTACTATAGGCAATTTTTGAGATTTAATTAAATCATTAAAAATTTGGCCTGGTCCTACTGATGGTAGTTGATCAATATCTCCAACTAAAAAAAGAGCAGCAGTACTAGGCAGAGCACTAACTGCTGCATACATTGTTGTTACATCAACCATTGACATTTCATCTAATATTAGTAATTGGCATTTAAGTTTTGTAATTGTTCTGGCATTTTGTCCAGGAGTGCTATGTACTAAACGGTGAATAGTATAAGCAGAGTGTTGTGTTGCTTCACTTAGTCTTTTTGCTGCTCTGCCAGTTGGAGCTGCAAGTAATATGGTAACTCCTATATTTTCTAGAATATTAATTATAGAATTAATTAAAGTAGTTTTTCCAACTCCAGGTCCTCCAGTGATAATAATTACTTTAGACTTTAAAGCCTTGGTAAGTGCTTTTTGCTGACTAGAAGATAATTTAATGTTTGCTTTATTTATATATTCTGTTATCTGATTGCTGCTGATTGAAGGCCATGCCAGTTTACCTTTACTAAGATGAACTATTAATTCAGCTATTTTAAGCTCAGCATAAGCTAATCCCTTAAGAAATATACATTCTTCGCCATTAATATTTTCAACTGCAACATTGCGTTCATTTATTTCAAAAGATAATGCATCAATTATAAGATTAACATCAATATTAAGTAGTTCATGACAAAGGCTAATTAGCTTATCAGTTGGCATTCCGCAGCTACCATTACCCATAGCTGTTACCAAAGCATAATTTATTCCAGCTTTTGCTCTTATTATTGAGTTTTCTGGAATACCTATAGCTTTTGCGATGTTATCTGCACTTTTAAAACCTATGCCTTTAATATCTGATACTAATTTATATGGGTTAGATTTGATAATATTTATTGCTTCTGCTCCATAAGCCTTATATATTTTAACAGCTTTACTAGCGCCAATATTATAGTTGTGAATGAACAGCATTATATCTCTTATAACTTTTTGACTATTCCAACTTTCCCAGATTTTTTGAGCACGTACAGGACCTATTCCTGGTACTTTTTTTAGTGCAGCATCTTGGTTTTCAATAACTGTAAGAATATCTATGCCAAATGTTTGAACTAATTTTTTAGCATATATTGGACCAATACCTTTAATAATTCCAGATGCTAAATATTTTTCTATGCCCTCTATATTTGTTGGTAGCGAAACCTTTAATGTATTAGCTTTAAACTGCAGACCATATTCTTTATCATTAACCCATATGCCGCTAGCTTCAATATGCTGACCTACTGTAATAGCAGAACTGTAACCAATTACTGTTATTAAGTCTTTTTTATGACTAACCTTAGCTTTAATGATACAAAACCCATTTTCTGGGTTATGAAAAGTTATTCTTTCTACCAAGCCTAGAATCTGATTATTACTAGGTAGAGATTTAACATTCATGTTAGCATTATTAAGTATAATAATATTTATTTGTTATCTTTTGATTTTGAAAAAATTTTTTCTCTAATTTTAGCCTTTCTACCTTGCAAGTTTCTTAAATAATACAGCTTAGCTCGTCTTACTACTCCTTGCTTAACTAGCTCTATACTACTAATTAATGGAGAGTAAAGCATAAATTTTCTTTCTACTCCCTGGCCATGACTAATTTTTCTAACTGTAAATGATGATGATATTGAACGATTAGTACGAGCAATAACAACTCCCTGATAAACTTGAATTCTTTCATTATCTCCTTCAATAATTCTTAAGTTAACTTTTACAGTATCTCCAGATCTAAAATTAGGAATTTTTTTTCCTTGAGTTAGCTTCTCAATTTGCTCTTGTTCAAATTGCTTAATTAAATTCATTTTGTACTCCTTAGATTTTTAGTTTCATTTGTTAATAAAATGAGGGCGTCTTTGTTTTGTAATTTTGATAGATTGATTTAATCTCCATTCCTTTATCTGCTTATGATTGCCAGAAAGCAAAACATCAGGTACCTTAAGATTACACCATTCCGATGGTCTAGTATATAGTGGA
The DNA here is from genome assembly GCF_000964595.1 of Orientia chuto str. Dubai. Lineage (GTDB taxonomy): Bacteria > Pseudomonadota > Alphaproteobacteria > Rickettsiales > Rickettsiaceae > Orientia > Orientia mediorientalis. The sequence continues at coordinate 12,593 of NZ_LANP01000002.1, forward strand.
TATTCAAGCAAGGTCATATTATCTTCAATTGTATTAAATGACTCTTCTAATAATGTACTTTGATTTGCTATAACACCAGGAAGTAATCTTATGCAACTATCTAGCAAGGCAAGGGCAGCTATTTCTCCTCCAGATAAAATAAAATTTCCTAAACTAGCTTCCAATATATTATACTTTTCTATTACCCTTTCGTCAATTCCTTCAAATCTTCCACAGATAATAATTATATTTTTTTGCTTAATAATTTTCTTAATAAAATTTTGATTTATGATTTCCCCTCTAGGAGACATATAATAAAGATATGGCTGAATATTTAAGTCAGTATAAGTATTTAATACATAATCAATCGCTTTGGCAAGAACATCAGCTCTCATAACTAGACCGCAACCTCCTCCATAAGGTTCATCATCAACTTTTTTATGCTTTGTAATACCAAAATCTTTAATGTTGATAACTTTGTATGACCATATATTTTTCTTTAACGCTTTTCCAGCTAATGAATATTGTAATGGTCCAGGAAACATTTCTGGAAATAAAGAAAGTATGTTAATATGAAACAAGCTATTATTAGGCATGAATATTAAATAATAATTAACTTTATTTGCAATCTATCTTTAAAATAATAAGATATATCATTATTTGTTATTAACGCATTTAGATATATATGATTCTTGTACTTTTTTTTCTTTTGTACGATGATACTGAATTATATTATTAACTGCTTGTCGCTTACTTGCTTCTTTTCTATAATTTATCTCTTTTTCAATTAACTTAATATATTTCCAATCCTCAAGTAGCTTTAGCTTGGCTTTATCAGTAAGTTCTCCTAACTCAATATCATCATTTTCTGCAGTTAATATTATTAATTCGCGATCAATAAACATGCTTAACTCAACATTATCTCTAGTTTTGTTATTAATTTTATCTTTAATAGCTAGATTTATTGGATCAGTTTGTATATCGATAGAGTCATTTGTACTATCATTAGTATATACTTGCTCTAAATTGCTGGTATTAGCTTGGCTTGATACTAAGGTTTGGGCTGGTGCTGGTTCGATAATTTCATTTTTAGTATTACTGCTATCTTGCTGCTCGATTGTAGGCAATGCATTACTACTATGATTATCTTTAGTATGTTCATCTACTTTACTCTCCAAATTGTTATCTTCATTAATATCTAAAATATTTAAGTTAATGGCATTAGTATCATCTTTTGATATTGTAGAAGAGAAATAATCGTTATTAGTAGTACTAAATTTGTTGTTATTTAGTAGTCGTTGAATAATATTATTGTTAATGCTAGAATAAGCTGTAATAGCATTATCAGTATAATTACTGTTGTCACTTTGTGATTGAACATAATTATCAATAAGCGGAATGAAACTTTTATTAAGAGTTAAACTATTATCACCTGAATTAATCTTGGTATCTTTAGAGTTGTCATTCACATGTACTTGAGCTAATAATGAAGCATTATTTTCATTTATCGCTAGTAGTGGTTGAGTTTCTAAAGTTTGACTATTGTTAGCTTTTTGTTGATTACTTGTAGGTGCTAAAGAAATATTTTTTTCTTGAAGTTTTTTTGAATTGCTATCTTGCGTTTGAGCTACTAACTTATTATTAGTATTATCTGGTTGATTAGAATTGTTAATAACTTCAGAATTTTTGAAAAAATTTTGAGTATATGTATTATGCTGTTCACTTAATAATGTAATAGGTTCAGGTAGTGTTATGTATGGATCATTAATATTGTTATGTTCTTTAATAGTTTGATTAATTTGGGTTGAGTTATAATCTGCCTTACTGTTATCTTGAGAGTATGGATTTTGATTGGGAGTTGAATACAACTTGCCATTGTTAGTGTTATGTATTTCCATGGCTTTAAGTATATCTGGTAATTCTATATCATTATCCTCTAGTGTATCATGCGATACTGCATTTAAAGTCTTATTTTTTAATTTCTTTTGACTTGGAGAATCATTATTAGAGCTATTTTGTATTTGAGTAGCTTCGAGTTTATCCTGTATATTTTCAACATGAAAACCAAAAAAAGATTTTATCTTACTCAACCAGCTGTTATTGGTATCACTTAAATTTTGATTATTTATTCCATCAGGCAATGGAAGAGAAGAAAGGGCAGGAGAGTTATTAATAATTACATTAGTAGTAGTGCTACTTGTAACCATTAAACTTATAGTAATTAAACATATTAATTTACTTTTAGCGAACATTTTATAAATTTTTACTTTTTGATTGATCAATTTTAGATAATTGCTGCTTTATTTCCTGCACAATAATAGGATTAATAACAGACTTTACTAAATTAGATAAATTATTATCAAGCCATTCAGATAGTTTTGGCTTAAGTAATTCTATCACTATATCTTCTATAGTTTTATTTTTACTAATTGAAATATCTTGAGTTTGACTGCTAATATTTTTTTTAACTTTTGATTCAATTTTAGTAGATTCTGAATTATGTCTGTCTGTGGTAATATTAAACAAATTATTTTTAATTGTATTTGTATTGATATTGTTAATTTGATTAGGACTACTAATTACTTCAGTTAATATTAAAATATCATTACTATCTTCAGTATCATATGTTGCATTATTTAAAGAATTAACTGTATTGCAGTTAATTACATTTTTAATAGAGTTTAAAATTTCTTCAATTGGTTGGTTAGCAGGCTCATTATAATCTTCCTTTTCTTTTTGGAGTTTAGTCATACATACTATCCTAATTTTTAGAATTTTATTATGTTATAGTTTAATTTTTAAATTTTATCTTTTGTTCTGGAATGAAATAATCTACCTGCAAATTTAATGCTTTAGCAGTTAATTGATTAGTTAACTGTTTTATTTTATACATATGCTTTAAAAGTTCAACATTAACTTTAATATCTTCAATTTGAGCATCATAAAAGCTGTTTTGAACTTTTAATAAATCTGTAATACGTATATTACCTAATTCATACTCATGTTGAGTTGCTGTTAGAGCAATAGAAATAAACTTGACATAGTCTTTGGAGTATTCGACCTGCTGTTTTATAGAGTTGTATTGTTTTAATTCCGATACTATAGACACCTTAATTTCTTCTAATATATCTTTATACTGACTTATTAGCATATTAAGAGCTCTTGTTTCAGATCTAGCTTCTAAAAATGCCGTATTATAATTAAATATAGGTATTGTTATTGCAACAACAAAATCAGCAGTAGTAAGATATTCTTGTGGTTTTAGCAGAGGTAATGGGCTGCGTATTGAAAAACGTGCATTTATTTTAGGTAAAACAGCTGCTCTTTGAAATTTGACTTTTAATTGCTGTTCTAATATCTGGTTTTTATAACTATTAAGCACAAAACTATTATTTAGTCCTAAGTTAACTAATTCAGCTTCATTGCTGGCAAAATCATTAGATATTGTTGGCAATTCTATATTGCTAGGTAATATAGAAAAAAAATTATAGAATTTTTTTTCTATATTTTGTTGTGCAGTAATACTCGCCATGTGCTCAAACATAGCTTTTGTTAAACCAACTTGTGCATTAGCAACATTTACACTGTTACTTTCTCCTAGGCTTTGTTTTTGATTTTCTATCTCAAGCATTTTTTGAAAATAATATACTTTTGCTTTATAAAGTTTAGATGTTTCAATAGAAGAATAATAGTCCAAGTAGATTTCAATACCTTTATATATTAATCCTTGTTCTTCATGATAAAATTTTTCTTTAGCTGTTAAGCTTCTTGCTTATTAATTTTTAGCCTTATTAAATCTTGACCACCATTAAATAAGTTTTGCGAAATTGATAACTCAACATTTGATAAATTATTTGTAGCATGCTTATTGGGAAGCCAATTACCACTTGAAGACCAATTATTGTTGCCATTATGGTGATATCTTTTGCCTGATGATATTGATGTGTGTGCTTCAGGTAAGAAATTTGCATAAATTTTTAAGTGCTGATTTGCTTGTTGGAAAAACTTATCTTGCAATAATTTAAATTTAATGGAACTTTGATAAGCATTACTTAGTGCTGTATTAATATCTATAGCACAACATGAAAAACTATAAGTTAGTAATATTAGATAATATATTGCTAGAATAGTTTTTTTAAATGAAATTAACATTTGTTATTAGAAGTTTTTTTATAATAGATTAATTTTTATTAATGGAATTTTATGATAAATACAATAACTACTAAACTTATTTATAAAATTTTATAGATAATAAGATATATTATATCGTTTTTTTATCATAAAATCTATTGAGAAAAATATTGTTTTTATTGCTAATATTCGTTATAAATGTTTTTAAAGAATTTATGGCTAGGTAGCAAAGTGGTTAATGCCGTGGACTGCAAATCCTCTATCGCCGGTTCAATTCCGGCCCTGGCCTCATCCATCAGTTGCTTGCAGCAAAAGCTATTTTGAACAATATTATATGCTAAGTTAAGTACAGTAATTATGGACTTCTTGGAACAGTTTTTTGAAACTATGGTAGCTGAAAAAAATGTTTCAGCTAATTCGTTATTGGCATACAAGCGCGATTTGCAAGATTTTAATGATTTTCTTAAGTATAAGCAACTAAAGAATGCGCTAGTTGTTACTGCAAAGGATGTTGATTCATTTATTTATTATCTCCTTGATAAAGATCTTAGTTTTCGATCTATTGCACGTAAGATATCTACCTTAAAGCAGTACTATTTATTTTTACTAACAGAAAGTATAATTCAGACTGAATTTATAACTAGCATTGAAGTGCCACGTTATAAATCTGGATTGCCACAAATATTATCAATTAAGGAAATTAAAACTTTAATTGATAGTTGTTTAAAAGATACTACAGCTGAAGGTATAAGAATATTAGCGATGATTTGCTTGCTGTATTCTACTGGTCTTAGAGTATCAGAATTAGTTAGTATAAAAATTACTGATTTAAAGTTTGATTATAGTTCTGGGAAAATAAAAAATCACTTTACCATTTTAGGAAAAGGGAATAAGGAGCGGCTAGTAGTTATGAATAATTTCACTAGTGAGATTGTATTTAGATATTTACCTTATCGAGATTTTTTTTCTCCATTTAAGAATGCTAAGAATAGTGTCTATCTTTTTCTATCTAAGGCTAAGCAAGGATATATGACTCGGCAAAATTTTGCTATATTACTAAAACAAGCAGCTGTTAATGCTGGACTTTCACCTGATAGCGTTTCTCCACATATATTACGACATAGCTTTGCAAGTCACTTGCTTGAAGGAGGGGCGGATTTAAAAGTTATTCAAGAACTGCTAGGGCATGTTGATATTAGCTCTACTCAAATTTATACTCATGTGCAACCAAAGAGGCTGAAACATGTAATAGAAAAATATCATCCAGCTGGTTTAAACAAACATTAGTACCATTAAATCTGAATTTTTAAAATTAATAGAATGTTTAATATATATTATACTATCTACAAACTTTCTTATGCATGTTCTTCCAATTGACATAACCTAGAAGCAGAATCATCGTGCTTTTTTTATTTCTAAAATATCTACATTACTGCGTATATTAATGCCTTATTATCTGCTAAATATTTTTAATTTATACCTTAATATAAATTAAAATAATTAGGTTTTTTTTAAACTTTTTACTAAGTCAATAATTTTTTTTCTAATTTGAAGATCTTTGACTTCATTGAAAGCCTTAATAAGATTTATTAATTCTTTTTCTGGAACAGTATCACCTAACTGAAAGATTTCTTGATCCTCAGCAAATATAGATGTATTAATATTATCCCTTGGCTCAGTATAGCTGCTTATTTTTTCAAAAAAATAGTTTACTGGCACCTGTAATAAATTAGCAAAACTGTATAACTTACCACTGGATATACGGTTTGTTGATTTTTCATATTTCTGAATCTGCTGTATACTTACATCCACTGCCTCAGCTAAATTTTTTTGACTAAGACCAAGCATTATGCGTCGCATTTTAAGGCGTTTGCTAACGTATAAATCAACTGAGTCAGCTTTGACTTTAATACTAGTAGCCATAATTATTTCACTTTATAGTTCACCTTCACTTATTTAATTTATAATTAGATTTAATAAAAATCAAGTAATAATTCTGTTTACAATTAATTTATTTTTAACTTGTGTTATAGATAAATAAAAACTATTAATCCATTTATAGCTTAACAAAATGGTTCATAAAATATAATAGAATACCCTATGGAAGAGAAAAAAAAGATATAACAACTATATATTTTAATGGTTTTGTTAAAAGTAGTAATCAATGAATTAATAGTACATATTTATCTAATAATATTATTAGATAACCTACTAGAACACTTGGAATAAGCTATTCAGAGATTAATAAGTATTATTTATACCATAAGTCTCGTTTGTAAAAACTTTAAATATTTTTATATGAGCTGTTATTAATATATAAATCTGATCTTAAATTTGCCTTCATACTAATAAAATATCTTCTAGAAATAAAGTATTTGGCGATATTACTACTCATTATAAGAAGAAGCTTAATAAAAAAGCGCATACAGCTGTGTGAGGAGTGATATAATCAATTAGAAATTATTATTACATAAGGTTTTAGAAACGCTTGTATAAAGCTTGTGAGTTAACTATTTAAAATTAAGATATTTAGGCACATTATTTAGTAAAAAGCCTAAAACAAATATCATAGTAGAATCTCTCAAAAAGTAAACATAATTTCTGCAATACCATCAAAAAAGGAACAGAAAAACTCAAAAAACATACACCTTTTTCCATTAAAACCATTTCTGGAACAGTATCACCTTTTAAAGAAAATTGAACCTAAAGAGGCAGCTTAAGCATTATAATATGGAAGAAAGTGGTAATAATACATCCTTCTATGCTTATAAGAGATTGATATAAAATAAAGCTATAACCCTTCCTCAGTTATTATTTCTCCAGCTTTTAGATAAGAAAAATCTATAATCCTAATTTCACTACCAAATTCTTTAGTAGCATTACTTAACACTTCAGAAATTTTACTTTTCCCATCGATAACAAAAGTTTGCTCTAAAAGTACAGTTTCTTCTAGAAACTTACTTACTCTACCTTCGATCATTTTTTCAATTACCTTTTCTGGCTTTCCAGTAGCACGAGCTTGAGCAGTAAAAATTTCCTTTTTCTGCATAATTATATCTTCTGGTACTTCATTGGAACTTAAAAACTTAGGATTAGTAGCAGCAATATGCATTGCTATATTTTTTCCGAAAGTTTTCAATTTATCTGATTCAATATTTCCCTCTAATGCTACTAATACAGCAATTTGGCCTAAATTAGGAGCTACACTATTATGCACATACGATGCTATAACACCACTATTACTTAGCTTAATCTGTCTAATTCGATTTAATTGTATATTTTCACCTATAATAGCAATATCATGACTTATTCGAGATTCAAGAGTTTCACCTGATTCTAATTTAGCTTTTTTTAAATCAAGTAAGTTACTATATGATAAAGCTAGTTGAGCAGCTTCAATAGCTAATTTTTGCAATCTTTCATTTCTTGCTACAAAATCTGTTTCAAATTTAATTTCTATAATTGCTCCTTTATTACCATTTATAGCTAATGCAACTATTCCTTCATTAGCGCTACGTTGTGATTTTATAGACATTTGGGCTAAGCTGGCCTTACGCAAAACCTTAATTGCCTCTTCAATATTACCTTTAGCCTCTTGCAAGGCTTGCTTACAGCTAGACATAGCAGACCCAGTAGCATCTCGTAATTCTTTAATTAAACTAGCACTTATAACTATATCTTTTGTGTTAGCTGTTAAATTTTTTTCTTTCATAAAGTTTTATTATCTTTTTTATTTTGTATAACATTTATTTTTGATATCTTTTGACTAGTATTCATTCTAGTAATTTTTTTAGCAGCTTTAAGCTTTTCACTAGCATCATCACCCTTAATTGCTCCCAAATCAACTCCAGAAGCAGCAAGCATATCTTCAATGGCAAGCAATACTGCATCAGAAAAAATTTTACAATATAAACGTATAGACCTTATAGCATCATCATTACCAGGTATTGGATAATCAACCAAATCTGGATCAGAATTAGTATCTACTATTGCAATAACAGGGATTTTTTCCCTTCGAGCTTCTTTAACTGCTATGTGATCTTTATTGATGTCCATTACTATTAATAAAGTAGGTTTTCCTCCCATGTTTCTAACACCACTAAATGAGCGCTCTAAATTATTACGAATGCGCTGCATAGACAATATCTCTCTCTTAGTATAGCATGCTAATTTTTCTTGATCTGCTAATTTCTTTTCTAATTTATCAAGTTTATTTATTGCTTTTGACACAGTGACCCAATTAGTTAGCATTCCTCCTAACCATCTATGAGTAACATAATATTGACCACAATTTTCAGCATATGGAGCTACAATATCACGATGTCGTTTAGTATCAACAAATAGTATCCTGCCTTTTTTTTCTTTTATTTCATTATAAATAACCTTTTTAACAACAGCAATTTGTGATACAGTATAATCAAGGTTAATAATATGAACATCATCTCTTTTTCCGAAAATATAAGGAGCCATTTTAGGATTCCAACGTGAAGCCTTGTGGCCATAGTGAACACCAGCATCTAATAATTCACTTATTGTTATAGAGGATATATTATCATTTGACATTTTTTTTTCCATAATTTTAGTTTATACCTCCACAATGCTTTTAAAACACTATTTAGTGACAACTAATTAAGCAATGTGTGCGAATATAGTTAAAAAATATAGCAACTGCTTATTATGGCTCTAAAATATTATGAATAAAAATTCAGCTATTAAAGTATTTGCTAGCAATTTTATTATTAGCTAATATATTTTTATAACTACTCAAATACATATAATTATTACATTTTAATTTTTTATCAACAAATTTCTTTATTATTAGGATTTCTGATTTAAAACACTTACTGTTTTATTTTTGCTGCAACAATGATTTTATTAATATCAATACTGTCAAGAAAATCCCTTAGTTCTTGTCTAGCAGCTACTTGAGCAATATTCAAATTTCTACTTAATTCAGCCTTGGTCAAATCAAGCAAAGTTAGACCTTCTAAAAACAACTCTTTAAAAATTACTCTTTCACTAAAACCAGAAGCGTTTTTAAAGCAAACACGTTTAGCTAATTGCTCCAAAACATAATTTATATTTCTTTTATTAACAGCATCCAGATTACTCAATCTATTTCGTACAACTACCCATTCAATTGATAAACCGCAGCGTTGAGTCTTGCGCATTTTTTGCTCCCAAACCATCTGACTATAAATAGATGGAGTAATGATTTTAAGGCTTTTAGCATCAATTTTAGCTAACACATCAATGTCTAAAAAGCTATCATTAACAGGGGTAATAATAGTATCAGCATAGGAATGAGCCAAACAAGAAATAGCAGAATAACTGCCAGGAGTATCAATAACTATAACATCAGATTTTTTCCGTAATTCATTAATAGCATTCTCAAATTGTTGACATTCACTTGCATTTGTAGAATCATTGTTATCTACAGTTATTAAAAAATGTAATGGAACAGGAATTTGAGCATTTACATGCTTTGCATTATAAGCATTACGATTTTGTATATAAGTAGTAAGAGAGTGCTGACGAGAATCAGTATCAATACTTCCAACTTTCAACTTTTTATCAAGTAAAGCAGCAATTAAATGCATAGCAAAAGTAGTCTTTCCTGCACCACCTTTTTCATTTCCAATAACAAAAATATAAGGTAATATTATCTCTTTGTTAGCTTTGTTCATAATTATCTTTTACAAACTGGTTAATTAATCTCACTCCAAATCCTGCTGCTCCTGGAGGGCAAATATTTCCTCCTTTTTTATTCCAAGCAACCGAAGCAATGTCTAAATGAATCCATGGAATAGGATTTTTGCTACCATTATTGTTATTTCTAAATTGAATGAATTTTTGCAAAAAACTAGCAGCAGTAGAACTACCAGCAGCACCACGAGCATTACCAATATTAGCTATGTCAGCAATACTAGACTTGAGCATATCGTCATAATCTTTATGTAATGGCATTCGCCATAAATTCTCATTAACCTTTTCACCAGAATTAATCAATTTCTGAGCTAACTCGTCATTATTAGAAAAACATCCAGCATAACTATACCCCACTGCTATAATTATTGCTCCAGTTAAAGTTGCTAAATCTATAATAGCCTCAGGCTTAAATGCTTCTTGTGCATACCATAATGCATCAGCAAGTATTAATCGTCCTTCTGCGTCAGTATTAAGCACTTCTACTGTTTTGCCTGACATTGTTGTTACGACATCGCTAGGTCTTTGAGCATTACCACCAGGCATGTTTTCAACTAACGCTACTATTCCTACTACATTGATTTGTGCTTTTCTACAAGCTAAAGCTTTTATAGCTCCTATTACTGCTGCTGATCCAGCCATATCATATTTCATATCTTCCATACCTGCAGAAGGCTTTAAACTAATTCCCCCAGTATCAAAAGTTACTCCCTTACCCACTAAAGCTAAAGGTGGTTGATCTTTATTTATCGCACCTAGGTAAGATATTGATACTAACTTTGATTCTTTTCGTGAGCCTTGCCCAACTCCAAGCAATGCTCCCATACTTAACTCCTGCATCTCTTGCACACCTAGAATTTCAACCTTTAATTCGATTCCAAGCCTATCTCTTAAAGTTTTAAATTCCTCTTCAATCTTTTCAGCATAAATAGCAGGATATAATTTGTTTGGTGGCTCTGAAATTAAATCCCTTGCTAATATAACTCCCTCATTAATTGGTCGTAGAACATTATTAAAATAGGCTTGAGCTTGTTCAACATCTTTAACATCTTCAAGACCTATAAATAAATTTATTGGGCTAGTTTTCTGCGATTCGTTATCATCATTATTTTTTGTTAAATACTTTTTAAATTTATAACTAGCTAATTCGGCTCCTGATGCAATTAATGATGCAATTTTGAATCTGTCATAATTATTAATATCACAATCCGCTAAAACTAGCATGCTAATTATTGAGTTAGTAGAAATCGACTTTTGTATAACTCCACCTAGTTCCTGAACTTGAAATTCCTTTAATTGATTACTTTTACCAGTGCCTAATAAAACTATATTCTTAACTTCATCATCTTTAACAACAGTTAAGAGTTTAACTTCTCCAAACTTTCCACTAAACATGCATTTTTGTTCTGAATCTTTTTTATTCTGCTGTAAAAATTTTGATATAATTCCACCACACTGTTGATCAAGTTGTAGTATACTAGTTGTTAGCTCTAAATTTGAATCAATCAATAAACATATTGATTGACTACTAGATACAACTGTATGATCTGCTTTATTTATTCCTTCTAAGCAATTAAAAAAATTTTTACTATTAGTTTTTATAAAGTTAACAATCATTTTACCTACTAAATTTATAATAATTCACCATTTATACTAAAGTTTATAGGGTAGATTTGCAAGTTTTACATTAAATTGATACAGCTATTTGTACCATTAATAACTTAAATTCTATACAATAAATAAGCTAAATCATAACAAAATAAGCATTGTAAATTTTAAATTAATATTAAATAAACGACAATAAATTTTTATACTGCAAATGTTGTTTACTAAATTTACGAATAAAGGAACTTTTCTAATCCCAGTTTTGGATTAAGGATTCATAGAAGGTTTAGTATACTTAATACAATACAAAATTAAGGAGGATAATAATTGAACGTTTACATAGAAAAATTTTTCAACTAAAGGGTTTAATTTTTATTTCTTCAGTTATAAAATCCTTAATTGTAAAAAAAAAATCAGAAAAAAATTCTTATTTTAAATAGCCTTTATTTTCAAATAAAAAACCAGTAATATGTTTGGTTAATTCAGATAGGTGTGCTATCACTCGCATTTTATGCTATTATAAGGGTTTAAGATGTAAAATTGTACATAAAATTAGTATACTCAATCATATGTTCATAAAAAATATGAAATTTTTTTAATAAATTTTAAAATAGTTTTTTAAAAAACTTTTGCTATAGCTGGAATCTAGGAGATATTTTATGCAATCTATATAAGAATATTTGCAATAAATAGTTGCAGAATTAAAAAAAACTATGGTAATTATAGTGGAAATAATGCCATAATTTTGCTGGAATTTTTTCTCTAACAGAAAGAAGATGGATAACTGATGTAGATGAAAAAGCTTTAGAAAACTGAAAAGCAGTTGCTAGCATTTATAGTTCATTACTACAAGTATGTAATAATGGAAATATAGCAGAATTATAGGAAAAACTGCGCTTTTTTGCAGAATTATTAGTGTTAGTCAACCTAGAATTAAGTAGTGTTTAGAAAAAAGCAAGTTTAATTGAATACGAAAATAGAATTAAAAGTGGTTGTAAGTTTCATCACACTTCATTTATAAAACTTGTCAGAAATTTTCAATATATTAGTAACTTTACAAAAGAAAAAGATCTAAGATGGCTGCAACTCTTAGTACAACAGTAACGTTAGCATAGTAATTTGTAGAACTATTGAGGTTTAAAACTCTGATTCAGAAGATAATAATGATGAAATTATAGGGCCAGAAGATCGTATGCACTTTAGGGAAATATCACACGGTGATAATGATATAAAATATTCAAAAGAAACAGGATTTAGGTAATATAATATTTTAAAGGAAGGCATATTGATAAAATCTGGTTTCAGCTTTTAAGTTTTCATTGTTGAAATAATTAATATAGAAAAACTAAAAGTAGAATAGATTCAGTTGCAAAGAATTAATTTATAGCTGTTTTTTTTGAAATAAACTACTATGACATATCCTCTATAAATTTTATTCAAAAATCTTGTAAAATTCTTGCCTTAATATTGCCTTATAGTAATCTAAATCTACCTTTTGATTAAGTAATTCTCTTATTGAAGTTATGCTAGCATTGTAATCTCCACATGGAATTATTCCTTTAAATTTCTTTAAATCTGAACATACATTAATAGCCACTCCGTGGTAAGTAACCCACCTATGTATTCGTACTCCTATTGAGGCTATTTTTTGTATGCCAAACTTACCATTTACCCAAACCCCAATAGCATCTTTAACAGTTATACCTGTAATATTAAAGAACTTTAGAGAATTAATAACAAGCAACGAAAGATTATTGACATAATTTCTAATATCTTTTAATCTTCCATTAGCAGATAGATTAATAATAGGATATATTATAACTTGCCCAGGGCCGTGGTAAGTAAATTTTCCCCCCCGATCAGTATAATATACTGGAATATCCGAATTATTTAATAATTCATCTGGCTTAAAACTAATACCAGCAGTATAAACATCCTGATGCTCAAGAACAAACACAGCCTCTGAAGCAGAACCATTTAATATTGCTGTTAATCTTGCTTTCATCATTTTATATGCTTCGCTATATTCGATAGGGTGTTCAATTTCTATCCATTCTATCATTAAGAAAACCTTTCTTCAGCAATAAAAGCATTGTAAGATATGCAGAATAAAAAAGCAATTAATTTTGTTTAGAAAGAACATGATTAGACTGTATTCTCAAAGGAATAAAAAAATAGGAGTGTTTGGATTATCACGTACAGGTTTAGCAGTTTGCAAATCATTAGCCGGACTTGCTGATTTAATTATTTATGATGATTCACATAGTATTCGTGATTCTTTTTATCAACAGAATATTAATTTACAAGATTATAAGATGATTAGTGTTGATCAACTAGAATGGAGAACATGTGACTTTATTGTATTAAGTCCTGGTATACCATATTATACTGCTTCACACTATATTGTGAAGCATGCACAAAAGTATAAGATACCAATCAAGTCAGATATAGATCTTTTATATAATGAATATCCTAATCGTAAATATATTGGAGTTACTGGAACTAATGGTAAAAGTACAACTTCTGCCCTCATTCATCATATCTTAACATTAACTAATGGTCAATTTGATCTTGGAGGCAATATAGGTAAGGCTGTATTATCTTTAAGAGATGATGTAGAAGGTTATATTTTAGAGCTGTCATCGTTTCAACTCGATTTAATAACAGATCTAAAGCTAGATATTGCTGTATTATTAAATATTACTACTGATCATATGGATCGCTATCATTCATTTAATCAATATGTATTATCAAAAAAAAAAATAATTTCTCTTGTTACTAAAAATGGTTATGCATTAATTAATAACGAATGCTCTATTATTTTTAGTGCTAATTATAATACTTTTAATAAGAACGGCTTCAGAAATTATAGTCCAAAATTAGAAAAGCAAGTTATACATACTAATATGGATTTGCAATATCATCCTAAAACTGGTTTGCAGAAAGAAAAAATATTAGTTAAATTTCCATCATGTTTACCTCAGAAATTTACTTCTTTATTATTAGGTAAACATAATAATCAAAATATCGCTGCTGCTTTTTATACATGTAATATTTTAGGTAGAAATGAGTATGATATAATTAATGCTATAAAATCATTTCAGCCTTTACCGCATCGTATGCAGTATATAGGAAAAAAAAATAACATATATATTTACAATGATAGTAAAGCAACTAATATAGATGCTGCTAGTAAATCATTATCAAGTTTATCCAATATTTATTGGATAGCAGGTGGGGTAGCAAAAAAGGGAGGAAATATTTTTTTAAATGAGGCAATTTTGCATGCAGTTAAAAAAGCATATTTGTATGGACAATCTAGATATTATCTTGCTGAAATATTAAAAGGACAAATTATTTTTTCAATTAGTAACACAATGGAAGAAGCCTTTAACCAAGCGATAATAGATGCTGAATCAGATAAAAGTGGTCCAAATCGAAAAAATATATTACTTGCTCCTGCATGTGCTTCATTTGATCAGTTTAAAAACTATGAAGATAGAGGTAATCAATTTATAAAAATATCTCAAGCATTTTTAACAAATTAAAAATATATGAACTTAACTACATTATTTAGAGTATTATGGTGTTGGTGGAAAAGTATAGATCGATGTATAGTGTTTCTATTATGTATTTTATCTGCTTTAAGCTTAATGTTAGTAACAACATCTGGTTCTGCTGTGGCAAATAGAATAGGAGTACCGCAGTCTTATTTTGCCAGTAAACATATATTCTATGTTATACTCGCAGTAGCTACAACATTTGTTGTGTCGTTTTTTAGTAAAACTACAATAAGGCGCTTAGCTATCTTAGGGTTTGTTTTAAATATTATACTATTAATATTTATTAAGTTTTATGGTAATCCTATTAAAGGAGCAAAAAGATGGATTAATATTGGAGGAATATCACTGCAGCCATCTGAATTTATAAAGCCATTTTTTTTAGTAATTACTGGCTGGCTTCTTGCAGATATTCAGGGCGATAAAATTCGTTTTATAGTTACTATTATCTTATATTTAACAGTGGCAATATTATTAATTGCTCAACCTGATTTTGGTATGTTAATAACAATTTCAGTTGCATTTGGAACACAGCTATTTATAGCTGGAATACCATTGCTATTACTTTTTATTTTAGTAGGTATATCAATACTTGGAACAGTAGGGGCATATTTTTTATTACCACATGTTGCAAAAAGAATTAATATTTTTTTAGATTCAACTAATCGTGAAAATTATCAGGTAATGAAATCTTTACAAGCATTTAAGAGTGGAGGTCTATATGGTAAAGGGCCAGGGGAAGGAATAGTTAAGCATATGCTACCAGATTCTCACACTGACTTTATTTTTGCTGTCGCAGGTGAAGAGTTAGGAGCTATAGTTTGCTTAATAATTTTACTAATTTTTTCTTTTATTGTTATATATGGATTTATTAAATTACTATTTGAGGAAGACAATTGTACAATCTTTATATCAGCAGGTATACTTGCCCAGTTTGGGTTTCAAGCTATAGTAAATATAGGAGTTAGTACTAACTTGCTTCCAACTAAAGGTATGACATTGCCATTTATTAGCTATGGTGGTTCTTCTAGTGTAGCAATGGCAATAGGAATAGGGATATTGCTTGCTCTTACAAAGCATAAAACTGATCTTAGTAAATACAAACTTAAGATATGAAAACAATATTTTTAGTTGGTGGTGGAACAGGTGGGCACTTATTTCCAGCAATTGCCTTAGGAGAAGAATTGCAGGAGCGTGGTTATAATGTACACTTAATTACAGATACTAGGTGCGCAAAATACCTCTTAAATTCCAATTACAATTTTAAAATTCATATTATGAATATAATGTCTATTTCTAATATTGGAATTAAAAAATTTTTTTTCTATATAAAAATATTAGCTGCTTGCATAAGTGGGTTAAAATTAGTTTGGTTAAATTCTCCAAGCTTAATAGTAGCTTTTGGAGGATATACTATTATTCCGATTATTATAAATGGAATCTTATTTAACATTCCATTTATTTTGCATGAGCAAAATAGTGTTCTAGGTAGAGCTAATAGTTTTTTTTTAAGATATGCTAAGGCTTTAGCCATTACATTTGCTAATACACTTAATTTAAATAACAGATATAAAGATAAGGTAATATTTACAGGTACTCCCGTAAGAAAAGCTTTAAGATTGGTGCTAAAACGTAATTTTAACTCACAAACGTTTCAGCTATTGGTAATTGGAGGTAGCCAAGGTGCAGAAATATTTTCTACTCTTATACCTAATGCAATTAGGTTATTAGTGAACTATAACCATGATTATAAAATTACTATTGTTCATCAAGCTCCTGCAAAGGATATTAGTTCTGTTAAAGCAATTTATACTGAACTAAATATAGTGCATGAAGTTAGTGATTTTTTTTATAATATTGCTGATAAGTACAAAAATTCTCATTTAGCAATTTCTAGAGCTGGGGCATCTTCTATATCAGAAATAATATCTTTATATCAGCCTGCTATATTAGTTCCATATCCTTTTGCTTCACAAAATCATCAGCTTTTTAATGCTAAAGCTCTTGCAAACAATAATGCTGGTTGGTGTATAGAACAAAGCTCTATTACACCTCAGATTTTATTTGAGAAAATATTAACATTCATGCAATCACCAACATTATTAGCTTCTACTGAATTAAAACTTCAAGAAATGAAAATTGAATCTGAAAAACTATTAGCTAATGCAGTAGAAAAATTTATATCTATATAATATGCATGCAGCAAAGTAACATATTAAAAATACTATTATTGCTTTTAATAATTAAGTATTAAATGCAAGAGTTTATTCTTCATATTTTTTTATACCAAATCAAGTATAAAGCCATTTAAATATAATGTTATTATATTTAGGTAGAGATATCTATAAGGAAATATAAATGCTATCTTAAAGTTGCTGTTAATAAGGTTGTAGTTACTACCTTATAGTAGTAACTTGTTTTGATGTTTTTTAGAAGCATTTTTTTTGCCTGTAGAATGGTGGCTTATTTTAATATATTCATCTACTGTATTAGATAGATCATTTAACTTGCCTCGAAAAAAATGATCAGCACCACTTAATAATTTATATTCAATATTAATATTCTTTTGCCTAGATAACCTGTTAACTAACTCTAATACCGATTCTTCTGGTACTATACTATCTTGTTCTCCTTGAATTATTAGACCTGGTATTGGGCAAGGAGATAAAAATGAAAAATCAAATTTGTTAGTAGGAGGTGATATTGCAATGAAATTATTTATTTCTGGTCTTCGCATAATCAATTGCATACATATCCAAGCTCCAAATGAGAAGCCAACAGCTAAGTATTCTAGACTTGAAGGGTTATGTAACTGCAACCAATCTAAAGCAGTAGCTGCGTCCATTAACTCTCCAACTCCATTATCGAAAGTACCTTGAGATTTTCCTATGCCTCTAAAGTTAATCTTTAATGCTGAAAACCCATTTTTTATTAAAATGGAGTATAGACAGTTTATAACTTCATGATTCATATTACCTTCAAAAAAGTCTGATGGTAAATGTGGATGCAATATTAGTGCTACTGGAGCTCTTGGATTATCTGATTGAATATATTTTCCTTCAATTCGACCTGCTGGACCATTAAAAAATACTTCAGACATAATTATTTACATAAAATATAATTAGTTGACTAAAATAGTAATGTATTAGATAATACAATAAACTAACCTAAAGCTACACTAAAGCATATGGAATAATATTTCAATAGTTTAATTATAATTATATTTTATATATGTTTTCATTAAAGTGATTTTATAAACCAAATTTTAGGAATCTTATATTGATATTAACAACAAAAAGCAAATATGCTGTTATGGGAGTACTAGATATTGCAAGCAGAGAATCAAATAAACCAATCAAATTATTTGAAATTGCTAAACGGCAGAATATAGCTCTTAACTACCTAGAGCAACTATTCAATAAGCTTAAGAATAAAGGAATAGTGAAATCTATTAAGGGGCCAAATGGTGGTTATTTATTAAACTGCGATATAAAAACAACTACTATTAATGATATTGTTTTTGCTGTCGAAGAAAAAATCAAGGTTACTAGATGCAATAACAACAATGGGTGTTTAGCGCTAAATGCTAGATGTACTGCTCACTATTTGTGGGAAGGATTAGAGCAAAAAATTAAAAACTATTTTAGTGAAATATCTTTGGATGATATAATTTCTGGAAAAATAACGGCACAAATAAAGTCATTTAGAGCAAATAAATAGAATAGAAGTAAGTAAAATGTATAACTTTGATGCTATAGCAGCTATAAAAAAAACAGTTAAGCTTAGCAATATTATTACTAATCGTAATAATTTAGTACATAGTTCTAACCAAGTTAATACAATGCAAAAAAATAAAAAGATATATTTTGATTACAATGCAACAACTCCCATACATTCAGAATCATTGGAAGTTATGCTAGAAGTGTTAAATATACCTGCTAATCCATCATCTATACATTATTTTGGGCAAGTAGCTAGAGGATTTATAGAAAAAGCTAGGTTGCAAATTGCTAACAAATTGGACATATCGTTAAATAACAATAAATTTAATTGCATATTTGTTTCTTCAGGTACCGAAGCAAATAATTTGCTGCTTACTAGCTTTAAAAAAGTTTATAAAAATGGAGTAATTGTTACTTGCACAACAGAGCATCCATCAATATTAAATTGTGCTCAAAGTTATAATGATACACAAATTATAGATGTAGATGAAAGAGGTATCGTTGATCTTATAAAATTGCAAAACACACTATTTTGTTATCAAAATTTACCTTTACTAGTTACAATTATGCTAGTTAATAACGAAACAGGTGTTATTCAACCACTTGAAGAAATAATTAATCTTGCTAAAAAATATCAAGCTTGGGTTCATAGTGATTGTAGTCAAGCATTTGGGAAAATTTCAGTGAATTTTACTCAATTATGCCTTGATTTTGCTACAATTTCTAGTCATAAAATTGGTGGGCCAGTAGGAGCAGCATCTCTCATAGCCAGGGTTCCAAATTTTATTACCCCGCAAATAATTGGCGGAGGACAAGAAGATGGAATTAGATCTGGAACTGAAAATGTTGCTGCAATTGCTGGGTTTGGTAAAGCTGTTGAACTATTACCAAGAATTTTGGAAAAAAGCAATTTTACAAAAGAGTTAAAACAATATCTTGAGGCTAAAATTAGCAGTATAGATAACAGAATAAAAATTTTTGGTCAAAATACTCTTAGAGTAGGCAATACAAGCATGATAATGATGCCAGGAGTGACATCTCAGCAACAAATCCTCTATTTTGACATAAATGGTTTTGCTATTAGTGCCGGTTCAGCATGCTCTTCAGGGCAGTTAAAAGAATCTTATGTTTTGAAAGCTATGAAGATTCCAATTTATGAGGCTGAATGCGCAATTAGAATATCCCTTGGATGGTGTAATACTGAAGAAGAAATAAAGAAGTTTTGTGAGCTATGGCAAAAACAATATTTATACCATATTGAAGTTAACAATATAAAGAAACAGGCTTAAATTAAATTTAATATTATAATGGTAGTAAAAACAGCTGAATTAAAAGCAAAATTAAAAAACAAAAATGTTAAGTTTCCCATTTATATGGATTATCAAGCAACTACTCCTGTCGATAGGCGAGTAGTTGATGTAATGTTACCTTACTTAACTGATAAATTTGGTAACCCACATTCACGTAGTCATAATTTTGGATGGGAATCTGAAAAAGCAGTAGAAGTTGCTCGTCAACATATTGCAGCTTTAATTAAAGCTGCCCCAGGAGAAATTATTTTTACTTCTGGAGCAACAGAAGCTAATAATTTAGCTATTAAGGGAATAGTAGATTTTTATAGTAACGATAAGAAAAATCATATAATTACTGTTACAACTGAGCATAAATGTGTTATTAATACTTGTAGATATCTAGAGCAAAATGGTATTAAGGTTACTTATTTACCAGTGAATAGTAATGGGCTAATTGAATTAAATAGTCTCAATGATGCGATCAATGATAGCACCATTATGGTATCAATTTCAGCAGTTAACAATGAAATTGGAGTTATTCAGCCAATTGAAGCTATAGGAGAAATTTGTCGCGAGAAAAAAATCTTTTTTCATACTGATATTGCTCAAGCTTTTGGTAAAATATCCATTGATGTTAATAAATATAATATTGATCTTGCTAGTATTTCTGCTCATAAAATTTATGGTCCAAAAGGTATAGGTGCTTTATATATTAGAAAAAGACCAAGAATACGTATTACTCCAATTATTCATGGTGGAGGGCAGGAGAGGGGAATGCGATCAGGTACTGTGCCTACTCATTTAGTAGTAGGATTTGGAGAAGCAGCAAGAATAGCTAATATTGAGATGTTTGAAGAATATAATCGTATTCAAAAAATGTTTAATAAATTTGTTCACTATATATTGAATCATATACCACAAACTTATTTAAATGGAGATGCCAAAAGTCGATATCCAGGCAATGTTAACATTAGCTTTGCATGTGTTGAGGGGGAATCTTTAATATTAGCATTAAAGGATCTTGCAATTTCTTCCGGATCTGCTTGTACTTCAGCTTCACTAGAACCATCATACGTTTTGAAAGCAATGGGAGTTGATGAAGACCTAGCTCATACTTCCTTACGATTTGGATTTGGGCGATTTACTACAGAAGAAGAAGTAAATTATGCAATATCTTTAATTACTGAAAAAGTAGATCAACTTCGTGCTATTAGTCCGCTTTGGGAAATGATCCAAAAAGGAATAGATATAAAAAAAATTAATTGGTCAGTGCATTAAATAGTTAAATAAAATCAATAATGAGGAAAAATATTATGAGTAATGAAAAAACAATAGTTACTGGTACTCGTACAGCTGGTTATAGTTCAGAGGTTATAAAATATTATGAAGATAGATCTAATGTTGGGTCATTTGATGAAACAGATAAATCAGTTGGTACTGGATTAGTTGGGGCTCCTGCTTGTGGAGATGTTATGAAGCTTCAAATTAAAGTTAATGAACAAGGAGTAATTGAAGATGCAAAATTCAAAACTTTTGGTTGTGGGTCAGCAATAGCATCCAGTGCTTTAGTTACTGAATGGATAAAGTCTCAATCTTTAAATACTGCAGAACAAATTAAAAATAGCCAAATTGCTGAACATTTAGCATTATTACCTATTAAAATGCATTGTTCAATGTTAGCTGAAGATGCTATTAAAGCAGCCATAATTGATTATAAATCAAAGCAAAATAAAACATAGATTTATATTATGAGTAGTTCGTCACAACTTCAAGTTAATAAAGCATCTAAGAATGTTATTACCATTTCAGATTTGGCAGCTAAGAAGATAAAAGAATTGCTTATTACAAGAGGAAAACCATCCTTAGGTATTAAAGTAGGCATTAAACCAGGAGGTTGCTCTGGTCATTCTTATTATATAGAATATGCTGATTCTAAAGGAGTTTTTGATGAAGTTATTATGGATAAAGGAGTAACGATTTTGATCGACCAAAAAGCGGTACTTTATCTATTGGGTACTACAATGGATTATATTGAAGGTAAATTTAGCTCAGGTTTTGAGTTTAATAATCCCAATGAAAAAAGTCGCTGTGGTTGCGGTAAATCTGCACAGTTTTAAAGATTTATTTAATATTAATTATGATAAATTATTTTCAATTATTAAACTTGCCAGAAAGTTTTAGCTTAGAGCTAAAAGATATTGAAGATAATTATTTTCAGTTACAAAGAAAATATCATCCTGATCAAGCTAAGAATGAAGATAAAAGTAAATATTTACAGATATCAACTAATTTAAATAAAGCATATAAAACATTAAGATGTCTTTGTACTCGAGCTGAGCATATACTTAATTTACAAGGAATAGATGTTACTGCTTCAAATTTTAGATCCATAATAAGTACAGATTTTTTAAAAAATATTTTTTTATTACAAAATAAACTGCATAATATTAGCACAGCTGCTGAATTAAGAAAACTAAAAGAGGTTTTAAATACCTCCTTTAATAATTCTATTAAAGATTTAGAATTTGCGTTCAATAGTAAAGACTATGAAACAGCAATAATAAAAACTATTGAGTTAAAATACTGGGATAATTTAATCAATTTTTCTAGGTTATACAATGCATCTAATTAATATTGAAGAGCCACAAAATGACCAATTACATAAAGATGTTGTTATTGGCATTGATTTTGGTACTACTAATTCTTTAGTTGCGCATTCTATCAATAGCAAGCCATATATTATTGCTAATTCTCAAGGTTCAAAAATTCTTCCTTCGATTGTTAGCTTTGATCATGAAGGTAATATTATTTTAGTAGGAAATAAAGAAAAAAATTCTATTACAATTGCATCAGTAAAAAGATTGCTTGGTAAAAGTACTATAGAGTTATTAAATTCTAATGCTATAGGGCAGGAAATAAAAGAATTATTAGTTAAAGATAGCAATATTGCAAATGTTAAAATAGCTAATAAAACTATTAGCCCAATAGAAATATCTGCTAAGATTATTAATCAGCTAAAGCTACAAGCAGAGCAGTATTTTAATCAAAAAATAAAAAAGGCAGTTATTTCAGTGCCAGCTCACTTTGATGAGGCTGCTCGTAATAGTATAAAGCAAGCAGCTAGAATTGCTGATCTTGAAGTATTGAGGCTAATTAGTGAGCCTACAGCTGCAGCATATTCATATGGTCTTGATAAAAGTTCAAATGGTGTTTATCTAGTTTATGATTTTGGAGGCGGAACTTTTGACGTTTCAATTCTAAAAATTAAGAATGAAATTTTTCAAGTTATTGCTACTGGAGGTGATAATCAACTTGGAGGAAATGATATCGATTATTTAATTTTAGATTATCTGTGTAATAAGCTTTCTCTTAATCCAAATCATCTTTCAACTGAATTTTTAGTATTAATTACTGAGTGTTGCAAAACAGCTAAAGAGCATTTAACTACCAATGATATTTTTAATCAAATAATAAAATATAATGGTAAAAATCTCGAGTTTTGCATCACTAGAGTAGAATTTGAACAAGTTATAAAAAATTTTATTAATAAAACAATTGATATTACTAATCAAGTTATTGAAGATAGTGGAGTAAGAGAGCAGTTAAAAGGTATAATATTAGTTGGAGGTATTAGTAATATTCCATTGATAAAAAAACTATTGAAGCATACTTTTAAAGTACAGGTATTGTCTGATTTAAATCCTGAAACAATAGTAGCAACTGGAGCAGCTCTGCAAGCTGAAAATTTAACTTCATCAAATAAACACTTACTAATAGATGTGGTACCACTATCATTAGGATTAGAAGTTATGGGAGGTATGGTAGAAATTCTAATTCCGAGAAATTCTCCAATACCAATTTCTATTACTAAACAATTTACTACTTATGCAAATAATCAAACAGCAATAAATTTTCATATAGTGCAAGGAGAAAGAGAAATGGCTATTGATTGCAGGTCTTTGGCAAAGTTTGTATTAAATAATTTACCATTAGGTCCTGCTGGTAGTGTTAGTGTTGAAGTTACATTTGCTATTGATGCAGATGGTTTATTATTTATTAGCACTAATGAGCAAAAAATGGGAGCATCTGAATTTATTGCTATAAAATCTGCTTTAGATATAAGTGCAGAAGAAGTAAATAATATTTTAGAAAATGCTTATCAGAATAATATTTTAGATTATAATAAGAAACAGCTTAATGAAGCAATTACTAAAGCTAATTTTATAATTAGTAATGTTAATCAATTAATAGCTAAAAACTTAATACCTCAAGAAAATATGAATTTAGTTGAAAATATTATTCAGAATTTACAGAAATTTATCAAATTAAGTGATATAACTTTAATCCAAGAAGGAATCAAGCAAATTGAGGAGCTTCAATGCTCTTTGTTACAAAGAACTTTAAAGTTTGTATTGCAAGGTAAGAATATTAAAAAATTACTTAATGATAAATAAAAATTATTTATTAACTATTATGGCTCAACAAACAGTAAAAGTAATTTTTATAATTAATGATACAGAAGAAAAAATTATTGATGCTCCAATTGGACTATCATTGTTGGAAGTTGCGCATCAAAATAAGATAGATTTAGAAGGAGCTTGTGAGGGCTCTTTAGCATGTTCTACTTGTCATGTGATAGTTGATTCGAATTGGTATCAAAAACTTCCTCTACCTGTTGAAGAAGAAGAAGATATGTTGGATTTAGCTTTTGGGTTAACTAGCACATCTAGGCTGGGATGTCAAGTTATTATTACTAAAGATCTTCATGGATTAAGAGTTAGGCTACCAGCAGCAACTAGAAATGTTAGTTTGTTATAAATAATTGCAAATGCGATACTGAAAATTAATTTCAATAATTTTATTAAGATAAATTTATAATTATTTAGATTATTATAGCGCCTTGTTAATATATTTTATAATTTTATAGCAATTTTTATGATTTAAAATGTAATTCTTTATTTTTTTATAAAAAATATCTTGCTTTTGTGATAAGTTCATGAGATCATACGACAATTAATTGTTATAATTGTGTTATAATAGCACTTATGAGGCAAAATAAATGCGTGTACTATTAATTGAAGATGATCCAGCGCAGGCATCATCCATTGAGTTATCTTTAGCAAATGAAGGTATAATTGCTGATAAAGCTCATTTAGGTAAAGATGGGATTGAGATCTCAAAACTATATGAATACTCTCTTATTATATTAGATTTAATGCTACCAGATATAAATGGGTATGAAGTTTTGTTAAGCTTAAGATCACAAAAAATACAAACTCCTGTTTTGATTCTATCTGGTCTATCAGCTATTGATAATAAAATTAAAGGTTTATCATTTGGAGCTGATGATTATATAACAAAGCCTTTTGATTCTGATGAATTAGCTGCTAGGGTGAAAGCTATTATACGTAGATCAAAAGGGCACTCAGAAGCAGTAATTAGAGTAGGGCCATTATCAATAAATTTAGATACAAGATCTGTGTCTGTTTTTAATAAAGAGAAACAAAAAAATATTCCTATACATTTAACTAATAAAGAATACAAGATACTTGAGCTTTTAGCAATTAAAAGGGGTACTGTTTTAACTAAAGAGGTATTTTTGAGCCATCTTTATAGTGGTATAGATGAACCGGAAATTAAAATTATTGATGTTTTCATATGTAAGTTGCGTCGTAAGCTTGAAAAAGCATCTAATGGTATTAATTTCATTGAGACAGTATGGGGAAGGGGATATATATTTGCAGAGTTAAAAACTGATGATAATTATGCTTTAAATTAGCATCAATATAATTATAATAAATTCTATTTAGTTTATTGTATAGCACACTTCTTAAGTATTGCTATATAATATAAGTATTTATTCTCAATTTAAAATTAATAATAAATTTTATTAATTAATTTTAAAAAGCTATATACTGTCTAATTGTTCGTTTAATAAACTTAAATTCTATAATGTCAAATAATTTAGATCAAAGCAAACATGAATCGATGAATTCATTAATTCCGGTAGATAAATTAGTATTTATTCCAGTTGGTGGATGTAATGAAATAGGAATGAATGTGAACATTTATCATTATCAAGGAGAATTTATAATGATAGATTGCGGAGCAGGATTTCCAAGTGATTTTACCCCTGGTGCTAACATGCTAATAACAGATCTTAGCTTCATTAAAGCTAGTGGTAAAAAATTATCTGGATTGATACTAACCCATGCTCATGAAGACCATTTAGGGGGAGTTCAATATCTTCTTCAGGACTTAGATTGTCCTATTTATGCTACTAATTTTACAGCTAATTTTTTAACTCTTAGATTGAAAGAATATGATCCAAACTGTAAGTTTGTTATTAATACAATTACCCCTGGTCATAAGTTTAATATTGGACCATTTTCAATTGAGATGTTAACTCTAACTCATTCAGCTCCAGAAATGCAAGCATTAATGATTAGAACTGATGCTGGTACTATTTTGCATACCGGAGATTGGAAATTTGATGATGATCCTATTATAGGAAAAAAAACTGATAAAACTTTGTTGCAGAAATATGGAGATGAAGGAATAACTGCTCTAGTATGTGACTCCACTAATGTGTTTTATAGTGGGTTTTCAGGTTCTGAAGGTGATTTGCAAAAAAGCTTAATTGACATTATTTATAATGCTTCTGGATTAATAATTACTACAACATTTGCTTCTAATTTAGCTAGATTGCAGTCATTGATTGTAGCTGCCAAACATTCTGGCCGTAAAGTTATTCTTGCTGGAAAAAGTTTAGTACGCATGATGCATGCTGCACGAGATAGTGGCTATTTAAATGATGTTAATGAACAATTGTTAGACATCAAAGAATTTAATAAATATCCACGTGAAAAGTTAATGATTATTTCAACAGGTTGCCAGGGGGAGCCTTTAGCAGCAGTTAATAAGATAGTGACAGGAAATCATCAATATATTAAGTTACAACCTAAAGATACTGTTATTTTTTCGTCTAAGATTATTCCAGGTAATGAAAAAAGAATATATAAGCTATTTAATCATCTTACTAGAGCACAAGTTACAGTTATTACTGAAAAAGATAATTTTGTACATGTATCTGGGCATCCAGCAATTGAAGAGCTAAAGACTATGTATAAACTATCTCAGCCAAAGATGTGTATACCAGTGCATGGTGAGCCAATGCATATACATGCACATGCTAATCTAGCCAAAAGTTGTGGAATTAAGCATGTTGTTGAATTAGAAAATGGTTCTGTTCTACAAATTGGCTTAGATGCACCTAAAATTTTAGGTACAATAAAAGTGCAATATTTGGCAATAGATGGCAATTATATACTTCCAACAACTTCAGATATTTTTTATAAGCGTAGAAGAATGCAAGAAAATGGCATTGTTATTGCTACTTTAATTTTCAATCATAGAAATGTCTTAGCTATGGAGCCAATATTGTCATTTCCTGGTCTTTTAGATCCTAATCCTAAAGATGAGCATGATTCTGACTACTCTATTGTAATATTAATTAAGCAAGAACTTCACCAAATATTATCTATTAATAATAGTTCTAAAAAAAGATCAATTAAACTAGATAAAATTCAAGAAGTTACAAAAAACTGTATAAGGCGCATTATAAAACAAGAAGTTAATAAGAATCCAATAATCATTGTTAATATTAAAAAATTACAAAGAAGTTAATGCAATTAATTTATAATTGCTAAGCTCTAACATTGACTTAGCAATATTATTCAGTTATATTTACCGCTATTCTATATTAATTAGTATAATTCAATGATGATTTCAACAAATGAAGTGCAGTTAATTGCTAGCTATTGTAAGTTAAGATTTAATGAGCAAGAACTAAGTCATATGGTTAAGCAACTGTCTAATATAGTAGATATGATGGGGGAATTAGAAAAAATTGACTGTACAGCAGTTGCCCCTATGTGGTGCTTTGAGAAAAGTAATAGAATGCGTCCGGATCAAGTTAAGCAATATATTACAACAGATCAGTTATTGTCTAATGTACCGCAGTCATCAGCGAATATAGCTAAAGATACAAAATATTTTGTTGTACCTAAAATAATAGAATAATGACTAATCTAGTAAAGTTAACAATTTCTCAAGCAATTAATGGACTGAAAACTAAGGAATTTTCTGCTACTGAATTAGTACTAGCACATATCAATCAAATGGATAAATATAGGTATATTAACGCTTATATTACTGAAACTCCAGAGCTTGCTCTACAATCAGCCAAAAAAGCTGATACTTTAATTCAAAGTAATCAGGCCCGTCCAATTGAAGGTATTCCACTTTCTATTAAAGATCTCTTTTGCACTAATGGAATATTAACTACTGCTGCATCAAGAATGCTACATAATTTTATACCTTTTTATGATTCTACAGTGTACAGCAAAATCATAAATGCTGGAGGTATTATGTTAGGAAAAGGTAATATGGATGAGTTTGCTATGGGTTCAGCAAATATTAGCAGCTATTTTGGTAAAGTAATTAATCCATGGAAGGCTGAAAATGATGATGCAGATTTAACCCCTGGTGGATCTTCAGGAGGCTCATCAGCTGCTGTTTCAGCATTTATGGCAATGGCAGCCTTAGGTAGTGATACTGGAGGATCAGTAAGGCAACCTGCATCTTATACTGGAACTGTTGGTATGAAACCAAGTTATGGGAGATGTTCAAGATGGGGGATGATTGCATTTTCATGCTCGTTGGATCAAGCTGGAATAATAACTCGTACAGTTGAAGATGCAGCAATTATGCTAGAGACTATGATGGGTTATGATGAAAAGGATTCAACAAGTTTAAACAGCGAAGTTCCTAACTTGCAATCAGCTATTAACCAGCATATTAAAGGCATGAAAATTGGTATACCTTATGTTTGATGGAAAATAGTAACTTAAATAGTGAAGTTACTGCAATGTGGCAGAACACTATAGATTTATTAAAGGATCATGGTGCTGAAATTACATCTATAAGCTTACCTCATATTAATTATGCATTACCAGTATATTATGTTCTTTCTTCTGCTGAAGCATCATCAAATTTAGCAAGATATGATGGGGTCAGATATGGTTTAAGAGTTGAAGAAAATAACTCAAATATTAATGAAATCTATGAACTTTCTAGATCAGAAGGGTTTGGAGCTGAGGTAAAAAGAAGAATTATGATGGGAACTTATGCTCTTGCATCAACAAATATAAATTCATATTATATTAAAGCTCAGCAAGTAAGACGGTTAATAGTTAATGATTTTACAAATAGTTTTAGTAAGGTAGACTGTATATTAATTCCATCTGTACCTACTGCAGCATTTCCACTAGACTATAACCAAGATGATCCAGTTACTATGTATTTAAATGATATATTAACAATACCAGCTAGTTTAGCTGGGCTACCATGTATTTCAATACCAGCTGGTTTTTCAGCTAATAAATTACCATTGGGGATGCAAGTTATTGGCTCTCGCTTAGATGAGTACAATGTTATTAAAGTATCATCAGCTATTGAAAAGGCATTAAATCTAAAATTTATTCCAAAAGGTTTTTAAACATGAGTTTTATAGAAGGCAAAACAACTGGAAAGTGGGAGTATGTTATAGGACTTGAAATTCATGCTCAAATAAAATCTAGTTCCAAGCTATTTTCTAGCGCTTCAACTGAGTTTGGCAATTTGCCGAATTCACAAGTAGAATTGCTAGATGCTGCTATGCCAGGAGCCTTACCAGTATTGAATAAATTCTGTGTACTTCAAGCTATAAAAACTGCTCTAGGAATTAATGCTAAAATAAATAAGTTATCTAGTTTTGACCGCAAAAACTATTTTTATGCTGATTTACCAGCAGGTTATCAAATTTCGCAATTTTTTCATCCAATTGCTCAAGGTGGTTGGGTAGAAATATTTGATGAAAACAATAATATTAAGCGTATCAAAATTAATAGGTTGCATCTTGAACAAGATACAGGAAAAAGCACTCATGATCAATCAGATACTTATAGCTATATAGATCTTAATCGCAGTGGTATAGGATTGATGGAAATAGTATCTGAACATGATATTTCTTCGCCTGCCCAAGCAGCAGAGTATATAAAAAAACTTAGAGCAATATTAAGATATCTGGATAGTTGTAGCGGGGATATGGAAAAAGGATCGTTAAGATGTGATGCTAATATATCAGTACGGAAGCCAAATGGAGAATTAGGAATTAAATGTGAAATAAAAAATCTTAATTCAATTAAGTCAATTGTTAGAGCTCTAGAATTTGAAGGCCAAAGGCAAGTTAAGATATTAGAATCTGGAGGAGTAATTAAGCAGGAAAGTCTTCTATTTGATGCTACTCTAGGCAAAACATGCCCAATGAGGTCTAAAGAGAATGCTACTGATTATAGGTATTTTCCTGATCCAGACCTGCCACCAATAATATTAGACCAATCTTTAGTTGATGAGATTGCTAGTAGTTTGCCTGAATTGCCAGATGCTAAAATTACAAGGTATATTAATGAAATTAAGCTTAATGATTACGCTGCTAGAGTTTTAGCAGCTGATAAGGATATTGCTTACTTTTTCGAAGAGGTTATTAAAACTGCCAATCCTATATTAACTGCAAACTGGATATTAAGTGAATTGTTTGGACTAATGAATAAGGATAGAATTACTATTTCCGAATGTAAAATTACTGCTCATCACTTTTCAGAGTTAATGCAATTAATTAGCTCTGAATCAATATCAAGCAAAATTGCAAAAACTATTTTAAAGGAAATGTTTGATACTGGACATAGTCCAAAAATAATTATACAAAAAAAAAATATACAGCAAATTTCAGATTATAATCAAATTGCAGATATTATTGATAATATACTGAAAGATAATTATCAATCAGTTATATCTTATAAAAGTGGTAAAGATAGGCTATTTGGCTTCTTTGTTGGACAGGTTATGAAAGCAACAGCTGGCAATGCTAATCCTATACTTGTAAACAAAATATTGCATAATAAATTAAATAATCAATAAAAAAGGAGATAAATGCATCAT
This sequence comes from Orientia chuto str. Dubai, assembly GCF_000964595.1. Classification (GTDB taxonomy): domain Bacteria; phylum Pseudomonadota; class Alphaproteobacteria; order Rickettsiales; family Rickettsiaceae; genus Orientia; species Orientia mediorientalis. The sequence goes on from NZ_LANP01000002.1 coordinate 43,628, forward strand.
ATAAAATGATCCTTTTCCTGTGGAATTTTTTTATATATTTCTTCCTTTATTATTACACCTGTTATTAATAGATCTATTATGAGATTTCATTGCCTGTAATTTATTATTATAATAATTAATATCTGTTTTATTACCTCCACCATATTTAAGTGCATATTTTGCACCACCGACTATTAAATTATGAATAAAATTACTTAGATTAGTTTCTCCAGCAATTCGCCGTGGGTTAAGCAATTTATAAACTTCATATATTGCAAATCTTTTTAAATTTTTCTTCAATTCTGCTCTAGATGAGTTAGTAATATATTCCAGATTGTCTTTTTCTTGCACTAAATCTTGATTTTCTTCTGCTAAGTTTCTTGTGCGTTTATATATTAATTCTTTACTTATTTTAGCAATTTGCTTAGTGATTTGCTGTTCTATTTCTTGAGTTACTTCTATAGAAGAAGAGCCTGAAGAATTACTAAGCAATAGTTTTTTAATTAATAATATAATTTTTGTTTGCAGCTTAGATACATCTTGATCAGTTTCAAAACTGCTAATTAATGCATCAAGTTCAGCTTCAAACTCAGCATTATTTTTTAATTTCTGATAAAATTCATTGACTAATATATCAGAACTAGAAACTGCTTTTTTTTCTGAATTCTTAGTATCTTCATTCTTAGTATCTTCATCATCATTTGTTTTAGCATTTTCATCAGTTGTAGTATTTTCATCAGTTGTAGTATTTTCATCAGTAATGTCTCTGTTGATCATATTATATAATTAAATAAAATTGGTATTTTATTATATCATAATTATTTAATTAAGTTTGTGTATTTAATTAGTTTTCTAGCAAAAATAACGTAAAAAGGGCATTAATATTAAAGTTCTATAATTAATATTATGGAAAATGAGCTAAAGAAAGAAGGAAGTTAGATTTTTGTAATTCTGTATAATAAGAAAGAAAATGTACAAATACATACTACTGTTATATAAATTGCTGGAGCAATAAGATTATTATCAAAGTATTTCCATAGTGCTAAGCATATTGGAACACAGCTACGACCCCAGAATTCACAGCCAATAGTATATCCAGTTCCTATAAATAAATATTTATTATCTTTAACTTGCTGTACTAGCAATACATTTAATAATGTGGAAAAAATTACTCCCCAAAATATTATCCAACATTTTATTAAAAAAATTACTGGTAAAGCTAAATCAGGCAAATAAATAAAGCATGGTATCATTGTTACTGATAATATTATTACAGATAATAGCATCCATATTTTATAATTATGAATTTTAATTATATAACCTATAACTACTATCATAGCAGTATCAAAATACATAAGTATATTGCTATATGTAAGCATTTTTACACGAGAAATATTACTTATTAAAGGTATAATATTATCTAACAGGACAAATGGAACAGCATAAGTAATATAACTTAAACCATGTAAACAAGAAACTTGCAGTAACAAGAAAAATTTATTAAATCTAGTGAAGGAAATCATTTCTTTAGTATCAGAAATATATAAATTATTTAAAGATATTATTCTTAGCCTAAAATATAATCCAATAATTCCTATCAGTGATCCTAAAGCAAAAGCGTACCGCCAATTATTAAATATAGTAGCAACAGTAGAAGCTAGTATTATACCTATCATAGTTGAACACTGGTAATAACTATTTGCTTTAATAAATTCTTTCTCTTTAACTGTATTAAATATAAGTACTGATGATATACTGACTTCTCCAGCAGCGCAAAACCCTTGTAATATCTTAGCTAGAGTTAGAAGAATTGTAGCTACTATTCCAATAGATTCATAACTTGGAATAGTAGCTACAATACAGGTTGAAAACCCAACTCCTCCCAACGTAATTAGTAGCACTTGTCTGGAATCGATAATATTAGCTAACCATCCAAAAAAATACGCACCTGCCGGCCTAGTAATAATATTACAGAATGAGAATAAGCTATAAATTACAATTAAAGCAATAACTTCATTCTTAAAGTCAAAAAAATTACTCACTAAATATGGAGCAAAGAAAATATATAAAGCTGTACTATAATGATCTAAAGCATTACCAAATAAGATCAATAATTTCACGCAATAACCTTATAAAACTTTATATTTTTATAATTTTGAATATAATATCTTTTTTAACTAGTATAAATAATGATTAAGAGCATAAGTTTTTATTGTACTTTAACTGAATTGTTGAACCAAACTATTTGTAAGTTACTGGAAAAGTGTTATTCAAATTCTTTGAAAACTATAGCATTATTAGATGATAAAAATATGGAAGAAGTAATAAATAATGCTTTATGGTCTTTTAGTTCTATATCATTTATTCCTCACGGTTGTAGCACAGACCCTGAACCAGATAGCCAACCGATATATATTACAACTAGTTATGAAAATCCTAATCAAGCTAAGATACTAGCACTGGTAATATCATGTAACACCAATCATGAAAATAATATGAATTATTTTCAACAATTTGAAAGAATACTAATAATTTTTAAAGATGACTATGCATTAATAAACTATATGAATAATTATTATCATAAACTTAAGCAAGATGGATATTCACCAAATTATTTTAAACAAAGAAAACAGTATAAAAACCTGCATTGGCAACTATTAACTGCTAATGAAATTAATATTTTAGATACCTAATATGCTTTTTAAAAACACTATTTGTTCGTTATTCTTCCATCATTCTACGCTTCATTGCCCTCTCCTTTCTGTGTCTACGTTCTGATTCCTGTTGTTTTCTGACTTTTTTTACTGAAGGAGGCTCATAAAAGCGAGACATTTTCATTGCACGAAAAACAAGCTCCCTCTGCATTTTTTTTTTAAGACTTCTAATAGCTAATTCACTATTATTGGCATTAACTGGCACATAAATCACAATTGCTGCTCCTTACAAGAATAATAATTTAAATTGTATTATTTAAATTTTAAATATATATTAAAATCTGTCAAAGTCAATAATTGCAAATAAATTAGCTACTAAAATGGATAGGGAAAAAACATCAATTTTAGAACAATTAATTAATATAATTCCAGGGCAAGGCTTTAATATAGAAACATTATCTCTAGCATCCCAAAATGCTGGTTTACCTAGTAATTATTGGGAAATAATATTTCCTAATGGAATAAAGGAAGCATCGTATGACTTAGAACGATTTTTTGACCAGCTAATGATAAATCAACTAAGTTTAATTCAACCCCCAATTAAAACTCATCATAAAGTTATTACAGCTTTACAATATCGAATAAAATTAGTACCACAAGCAGTTGCATTAAAATTATGTTTTTTTTATGCTATGCCAAATAATTATTCTACGGCAATAACAAATAGTTGGGCTAGTTGTAATAAAATATGGTGCTATGCTAATGATCGCTCAACAGATTTTAACTATTATACTAAACGTGCTTTACTAATGGCAGCATACCTACCTAGCATTGCATACTATATTAAAGATAGTTCAGATAATTATCATAAAACAGATTATTTTATTACTAAAATTATTGAAAAAATTCTAAACGCCGCTAAACTAAAGCAGAAAATTAAGTCTAAAAAATTAGATGACATACCTATAGTAAGATTTTTTCTTTAATTTTAAAGTCTAAAAAATGGCCAATCTGCATAAAAAATATTATCCTGAAGTAGATGCATCACTCTCTTTACCAACTATAGAAAAAGAAATTTTATATTATTGGCAAAAGTATAATATTTTCACTAAATCTGTTGATTGGCATGTAGCTAAATTAGGCAAAAAAAGTAACGAATTTGTTTTCTATGATGGACCTCCATTTGCTAATGGATTACCTCATTATGGGCACTTGCTTACTGGATTTATTAAAGATACCTACGCTAGGTATCAAACTGCTAAAGGAAAAAGAGTTGAAAGAAGATTTGGTTGGGATTGTCACGGATTACCAGCAGAAATGGCTGCAGAGAAAGAACTTGGCATTTCTGGCCGTATAGCAGTTACTAATTTTGGTATTGATAAGTTTAATGAGTATTGCCGCTCATCAGTAATGAAGCATACCAACGATTGGCAACAATATGTGCAACGTCAAGCAAGATGGGTAGATTTTGATAATTCCTATAAGACAATGGATTTGAGTTTTATGGAGTCAGTCTTATGGGCCTTTAAGCAATTATATAATAAAGGACTAATTTATCAATCTATGCGAGTTATACCCTACTCTTGGGCTTGCGAAACAGCTTTATCAAACTTTGAGACTAAGCTAGATAATTCATACCGCAAACGAAATGATAAAGCTGTAACAGTCAGTTTTATTTTACATCAAAAGCCAAAATCTGCACCTTCAGGATTTCAAGAATACAGATTATTAGCTTGGACAACAACTCCATGGACTTTGCCCGCAAATCTTGCAATTGCAGTAGGAAAAGAAATTGATTATATAGCAGTACCATCACAAAATATATGCTATATATTAGGAAAATTCGCTTTAAAAAACTATGTAAAGCACCTGAATTTAACTTCAGAGAAACAAAATGCATATTTATCTTTTAAAGGCAAAGAACTTGAAGGCATTTATTATCAGCCTTTATTCAACTATTTTGCAAACAAGCCCAACGCATTTAAGATTTTATGCGGAGATTTTGTCATAGAAGAAGGTGGTACTGGAATAGTACATATGGCTCCCGGATTTGGAGAAGATGATCAAATATTATGTCAACAACACAATATTGAGTTAGTCTGTCCAGTAGATAATGCAGGTAGATTTACCAAAGAAATTAGTGACTTCTTTGGTATGCAAGTATTTGAAGCAAATGAGAATATTATTAACTATCTCAAGGCTCAAGGTAATTGGATTAAAACTGAACAATATGCACATAACTATCCTCATTGTTGGCGTACAGATACACCACTAATATATAAAGCTGTATCTTCTTGGTATGTAAAAGTTAGTGCATTTAAGGAAAGAATGTGGCAATTAAATCAACAAATTAATTGGATTCCTGAGCATGTCAAGGATGGGTTATTTGGCAAATGGATAAAAAATGCTCGAGATTGGGCAATAAGTCGCAATAGATTTTGGGGAACTCCTATTCCAATCTGGATTTCTAGCAATCCTGATTATCCTAGAATTGATGTTTATGGGTCAATTGCTGAATTAGAAAAGGATTTTGGAATTAAAATTGATAATTTGCATCGTCCATTCATAGATCAACTTACTAGATTAAATCCAGATGATCCAACAGGACAATCAATTATGAAACGAGTTGAAGATGTTTTTGATTGTTGGTTTGAAAGTGGTTCAATGCCTTATGCTCAGGTGCATTATCCATTTGAAAATAAAGAATGGTTTGAATGTCACTTTCCTTCTGATTTTATTGTAGAATATGCTGCTCAAACTCGTGGATGGTTTTATACTCTTTTGGTTTTATCAACAGCATTGTTTGATCGCGTACCATTTTTAAATTGTATATGCCATGGAGTTATTTTAGATGAAAACAGACAAAAATTATCAAAACGACTTAACAATTATGTTGATCCTCTGGAATTATTTAATAAATATGGAGCTGATGCATTAAGGTTTGCCATGCTGTCATCTGCAGTAACTCGAGGACAAGAGTTACTAATTGATAATGAAATAGTATTTGATAGTGTCAGATTGCACTTAAAGCCTTTATGGAATGCTTATCATTTCTTTTCTATATACGCTAATGCAGATAATATACAAGGAGAATATATTACCTACTCAGAAAATGTGCTTGATAAGTTTATTCTATCAAAACTAAAGATTGCTGTACAAGAAATAGATCAAGCTTTAGCAACATTTAACAGCTCAACTGCTTGTTCTGTTTTTAGTAATTTTATTGAAGTTATGAATAATTGGTATATTCGTCGCAGTAGACAAAGATTTTGGAAAAATGAGAAAGACGATGATAAAAAGTTAGCTTATAATGTTTTATATACTTGTTTGAGCTATATAGTTAGGGCTGCTGCTTCTTTTTTACCTATGCTTTGTGAGGAAATATATTTAGGCCTATGTGGTAATAAAAGGGATGGTTCATCAAGTGTACACTTAGTAGAATTTCCAAATGTTGATAATATAGAGGTTAATAATGATTTGGTAAGTATAATGGATCAAATTATTATCATATGCAGTTCTGCTCTTTATATTAGAAATACAGAGAATATTAGAACACGCCAACCTTTACAATCTTTATCAATAGTGCATTCAATGGCTAATCAGTTTCAACAATTTGATTATTTAATTAAAGAAGAAGTTAATGTTAAAAATGTTTTATATTATGAGAATACTAGTGATTATATTAATTTTAAGTTAGTATTAAACTTCCATCTTTTAGGTAAAAGAATACCTGAACAAATCAAATCAGTAATACAAGCTAATAAAACTGGTAAGTGGTGTAAGCAAAGCAATGGAACAATTAGATTAGGTAATGTAGATCTACTACCGGGAGAATATTCACTAGTAGCTGAACCAAAAATAAGTAACGGAGCTAAATCTATTGGCAATGATGGAATAATTATTTTAAATCTCAATATTACTAATGAATTATACCTTGAAGGTATTGCTCGTGATTTAATTAGGTTAATTCAGCAAGCTAGAAAAGCTGCTCAATTTCATATCTCTGATAATATTTATTTAGAAATTAATAGTACTGGCACAAAAATTGATAGTGCTATATCTCAGTGCAAATCAATTATTACTCAACAAACTTTATCTAGTATTTGTACTGTCAGTATTCCAAGTTATGTTTATTCTGATCAAATAGGTAGTGATACTGTAACTATTAAAATAGCTAAAGCAAGTTAAAATAATTGACATTCATTAGGAAAAAATGTACCATCACTAGGAATATTCCTTATGCCTGAATTGGAAATGCAAACGGTTTAAGTTATAAATTTTTATGGATCAAAATAAAAAAAAACCTATAATGCCAATCGCTACTGCAATTTGGCTAATTGATAATACAACTTTAACATTTAAGCAAATTGCAGATTTTTGTGGCATGCATGAATTGGAAATTAAGAGCATTGCCAATGATGAAATAGCACAAGGAATAAAACCAATAAATCCTATTTTCACTAATCAGTTAACTCAGGAAGAGATTGATAGATGTAGCAATAATCCAAATACTGTATTACAGCTTAATAAGGATGATACAAATTATTTCGTTAATAAAAAAAGGAAGGCAGCAAAGGGAGCTAGGTATACTCCAATTGCTAGAAGGCATGATAAACCAGATGCAATATACTGGTTATTAAAAACCTATCCTGATATTCTAGATTCTCAAATTATTAAGCTAGTTGGTACTACTAAGTCTACTATTAAAGCAATACGAGAAAAAACGCATTGGAATATGAAAGAACTTCATCCTCGTGATCCTGTATTATTAGGTTTATGCAATCAAGTTGACTTAGATAATATTTTAAAAAACTTTTCAGAGCACAAAGTGAAGTTAGATCCTGTAATAAATAAAGATGAGATTTGAGATTTAATCAATAAAAATATATCATTCAGTATTAATTTATGGTATTTTACTTTACAATAAATTGGGACGTAGCCAAGCGGTAAGGCAACGGTTTTTGGTATCGTCATGCGGTGGTTCGATCCCACCCGTCCCAGCCAATAAAAATATAATTAAATTCTAGTCTAATCTAGACTAAAAGCATGTCAATCATTTCAACCATATATAGTGTTAAAAAATTTTGCAAGTAGGCAACTAAAATGCAGAAAGAGGAAATAATAATATTAGGCTGCGGTTTAAACGGTATGATAACTGCCTTAGGTCTAGCTAGTTGCAATATTAAATCTACAATAATTGAAAAAAAAGATTTTGCAAACATATGCTATTTAGATACTAGAACAACAGCTTTAACTCAAAACTCAAAATCAGTATTTAAGAAATTCAATATTTGGAGTATCATTAAACCATATATCTCTGACATTAATGAAGTTTATGTTGTTGATAATAAATCAACAATGATGGTACATTTAAATGCTAATGAATCTCAATTCGAGAGTATTGGCTATATGATTGAAAATAGTGTCTTATATGCTAAATTAATGGAATTAGTTCAAAATCATCCTTTAATTAATATAGTTGATAATACTTCTTATATATCAATAGATTCAGATAGTGATAGCACTACAATTTATTTAACTGATAAAAAAACATCTAATAATTCTAATACTAATGCTACTAGCATTGTTTGTAAAATACTAATTGTTTGTGATAGCTATAATTCATTAGCTAGAAAAAAATATTTTAAATACTTTGTTGATAAAGAATATCAACAATCAGCAATAATATTTAACGTAAGACATCAAAAACCTCATTTTGGAACAGCTGTTGAACATTTTATGCCTAATGGTCCATTTGCAACTTTGCCTTTAGCTGATCAGCATATATCCTCGGTAGTATGGGTTGAAAAGAATAGTACAGCAACATTATATTATGAAATGAACAAAAAATCTCTAACTGAGTATGCTCAAGATAAATTTGGTTGGTCTCTTGGAAGAATTGAAATTATTACTACACCAGTCTTATATCCATTAAAAGCAAAAATAGCAAAACAATATTATTACAATAATATTGTTTTAGTTGGAGATACTGCTCATGTTATTCATCCTTTGGCTGGTCAAGGGTTAAATCAAAGCATTAAGGATATTGCTAGTTTTACCAATATATTATATTCTAGAAGATCATTAGGACTAGAAATGACAAGCCATGAATTTAAATTTTATCAAAGAGACAGGTTTTGGGATAATTATATAATGTATTTGGTAACTGATAATCTTAATAGATTATTCTCTAATAATTTACCTTTATTTGCCACGGCCCGTAAAATTAGCTTAGGACTATTAGATAAATCTGATATATTAAAAAAGCTAATTATGAACTATGGTATGGGTAGCTACTCAATTAGTTCTAAAATAATAAATATTGCAAATTATATTTTTTAAGTTACATTCACTTAGTAAGTTATATTATAAAGTGCATAGGATTAAGTAATGAATATACATGAATATCAAGCCAAAGAGATTCTTAGTAAGTACAATGTTCCAGTTCAGCCTGGAATTGCAATACTAAGATATGAAGACATTGATCAAGCAATTGATTCATTAGTTACTGACACATTTGTTATAAAAGCTCAAATACATGCTGGTGGAAGAAAAATAGGCGGTGGCATCAAAATATCAAATAATAGAAGTGAAGCAAAAATTTTAGCAAAGAATATGTGGGGAATGAATTTAGTAACTCCACAAACTGGTTCTCAAGGGCAAAAAGTTCAAAGAATTTATATTGAATCTGGGGCTAAAATTAAGCTAGAACTATACTTAGGAGCAGTAGTAGATCGATCAAATCACTGCATTACTTTTATGGCTTCTGCTGCTGGCGGAATTAATATTGAAGAAGTAGCTCATACTAATCCAGAAAAAATCATTAAAGTTAAGGTAAATATTTTGACTGGTATACAACCATTTCACAGTCGTAAAATTATTTTTCAGCTTGGACTTACTGGGGATTTAGCTAAGCAAATGACTAAAATAATTAGCGCGGTTTATAGTACACTAATTCATACTGATGCTACTCAAGTTGAAATTAATCCTTTGATAATTACTGTAGATGATACACTAATAGCTCTTGATGCTAAAATGAACTTTGATGACAATGCATTATTTAGACAACCATTAATTCAAGCAATGCGTGATGAAGCTGAAGAAGATCCGCTAGAATTAAGAGCTACTAAAGCTGATTTAAGTTATGTTAGAATGAGTGGCAATATTGGATGTATGGTTAATGGTGCTGGTTTAGCAATGGCTACTATGGACATCATTAAACTTTATGGAGCAGAACCAGCTAATTTTCTTGATGTTGGAGGGAGTGCTGATAAAGAAAGAGTAGCAGAAGCTTTAAGAATCATATCATCTGACTGCAATGTTAAAGGAATCTTAATTAACATTTTTGGAGGAATTATGCGTTGTGATATTATTGCTGAAGGAGTATTAGCAGCAGCAGAAGAAATAAATTTATCTATTCCATTAGTTGTTAGGTTAGCTGGTACTAACTTTGAACTTGGTAAAAAAATATTAAGTAATTCAAAATTAAAAATAACAGCAGCTAATGATCTAGATGATGCTGCTAAAAAGATAGTTGAAGCAGTTAAGTAAGGAAAATATATGGCAGTATTAGTTAACAAAAATACTAAAGTTATATGTCAAGGTATAACAGGGGCTCAGGGAGCCTTTCATACTGAGCAAGCATTAAAATACGGAACTAAAATGGTTGGTGGAGTTACTCCTGGTAAAGGAGGACAAACTGTTTTAAATTTACCAGTATATAACTCTGTTGAGGAAGCTATTCAGAAAACTGGTGCAACAGCTAGTGTAATCTATGTTCCTCCTGCTTTTGCAGCTGATTCTATATTTGAAGCTATTAATGCTGGTATAGAATTATTAGTTTGCATTACAGAAGGTATTCCAGTACTTGATATGCTAAGAATTAAGGAAACTTTAAAAAGAAGTAGGACTAGGCTAATTGGTCCAAATTGTCCAGGAATAATTACTCCAGATCAATGTAAAATTGGTATTATGCCAGGCCATATTCATAAAGCTGGTTCAATAGGAATTATTTCTCGCTCTGGGACTTTAACTTATGAAGCAGTAGCTCAAACTACAGCAGTTGGATTAGGTCAGTCAACTTGTATTGGTATTGGTGGAGATCCAATTAATGGCACTAATTTTGTAGATTGCCTTGAACTATTACTAACAGATGAAGATACAAAAGCTATAATTATGATTGGTGAAATAGGAGGAAGTGCGGAAGAGGAAGCAGCTGATTTTTTAAGATTATCTAAAATCAAAAAGCCAGTAGTAGGCTTTATAGCTGGAGTCACTGCTCCTCCTGGTAAAAGAATGGGGCATGCTGGAGCCATCATAGATGGAGCAAAAGGAGCTGCTGATAATAAATTAGAAGCATTAAAAAATTCTGGAGTTCATATTGCAGAATCTCCTGCAAAAATTGGGCAAACAATGTATAATTTATTATATGGTCTCTAAAATATTATAGAGAGTTTTTTAATAACTAATTTTTATAGGCTTTTTTAAACTATTTCTATAGTCCGTTGAAAGAAAAAGAAAGATGGAAAAAGCTAGCTTACATGAAATATTGCTACATCCAGGCATTTTTATAATATTATCAACTATAATATTATATGTCTTGCGAAATTCTAAAACTTTTAGCATATTAGCTGTTGTTTTTCCTATTATAGCAGCTATTATATGTAGTAAGCAGCCTGATCTTATATGCTATAATTTTTATGATCTATGGCAGTTTTCTTTTCAATATAATCATTATAATAGAATAGCATGTTTATGCATTTTACTATGTTTCAGTTGTATTAACTTATCAGCCTATAAACAACGACATTGTAACTATAGTATAATTTTAGCCACGCTATATGCTGGCATCAACATTGTTTCAATGTTATCAGTAGATTTTTCAACTATGGTTTATAGCTTGGAATTTTCATCATTAGCTGCAGCTTTAATGATATATAAAAAAAATAACGAATGCCAAATTGAAACAGCGTATTATTACTTAATAGTGCATTCATTAAGTGCTATGCTAATATTAGCTGGTAGTAGTATTATAGTTAATTCATATGGTCTACCTATTATTAATTTAGCTAAGGTAATACAAGATTTTGAATATAATTATATTGCTGCAGTAGTTATACTGCTAGGCTTATTGATAAATATTGCTTGTCCAATGTTTTCATATTGGTTGGTAAATAGCTATTCTGTAAGTGGAACAATAGAAAGTGCTTATTTATCCATAACTACTACAATAAATTTAATATGGATATTAAAGCTATTCTTAGGATTAAAAATATTGATAATAATTGGTATACTTATTACAGTATTTGGTATTATTTATGCTATTTTAGAAAATGAAATAAAACGATCATTCTCATACTCTTTCATTTCTAAAAGCGGTATTATGCTTATAATGATTGGAGCATATCAAAATAATCCTGTTGATTTTTATAATGATATAATACTGTTATGTATAAGTTATATTCTTTGCCAATCGTTTTTTATGCTAATGTGTAGTTGGTTAAAGGATAAATATCAATTAATTTTCTTTACAGATTTTAGTAGTAAAGTAGTTGCTATAGATTCAATATTACTAATCTCTATTAGTTGTGTTTTAGTAATATTTTTTGCTGTTCCTTTTACTACTATTTGTTATGCTAATATATTAGCATTAAATAATAATAATATTACTCATTTTATAAATATCACTATAGCAGCGCAACTATTATATATTCCTTGGATATTAATCTACAAAAATATTAAAATAAAATTTATTCAAGCTGAATATATTAATATAGCTGAATATATTACAGTTATATACTTTACTATTATTAATCTAATATTATATTCCTATACCATAGATTTTACATACCTATTGCAACAATTAGCAATTATTACTGCTGGATTTATTGCTAGTTATATTAGTTGTCCTTCAAAAATATCAGGGAAAATATTATTACCTGAGAGTATCTTATACAATAACATTCAACATCTTATAACCTTATACAGTAATAAAATTTGGCAATTAAAATTGCAACTTCCTCAAATTTTAAGATCAAGTAATAACTTGAATCTAAGTCATAGCTTAACTATAGGAATTACTATTGTAATTTTATTGACTTTGATCATTATTGATATTATGTAACGGCCGTCATAAAAAACAAAAATAATGAAATTTTATATTCCTTTATTAAAAGGAAAATTTTTCAATTATTTGTTAACAGCTTAAAACACATTATGTTATTGAAAAATCCAATCTTACCATATACTATATTTAATTGAAAATTTATATATGTTAGATCAAACTATATGTTTAATAAAATTTATATTTTCGCCTAAAGTTTACACAGTAAATTGGCTGATGTTAAGTAAAAATTATGTCTTTTATAAATAAATTTATTAATCAAGGTTACTTTTATCAATCTACAAATCTTATAACGTTAAAACAAATTAGTAATCGTGGTCAGTTAACAGCCTATATTGGTTTTGACTGTACAGCTAAGTCCTTGCATGTTGGAAATCTTATGCAGATAATGGTATTAAGATTATTACAACAGTATAGCCATAGAGCCATAATTGTTATTGGGGGAGCTACTACTAAGATTGGTGATCCATCTGGAAAAGATAAACTGCGCAGAATTATAACTAATGAAGAGATACAACAAAATATCGTTGGTATTAAAAAATCACTAAGTAAATTTATTAAATTTGATAAAAATGACATATTATTTTTAAATAATCAAGAATGGTTAGATTCTCTAAACTATGTTAATTTTCTGCGAGATTATGGTAGTTTATTTTCAATAAATAAGATGCTAACTATGAATTCAGTTAAATCAAGATTAGAACGACATACTACCTTAAGCTTCTTAGAATTTAACTACATGCTATTGCAAGCGTATGATTTTTACTATTTGAATAAACATTACAACTGTAATCTTCAAATTGGAGGTAGTGATCAATGGGGAAATATTACTATGGGTGTAGATCTAGTAAAAAAATTAAGCGGTACAGAAGTATTTGGCTTAACAACACCATTGATTACAAACTCATCTGGAAAAAAAATGGGGAAAACAGTTGATGGAGCTATTTGGCTAAATGAAGATATGTGTTCCCCATACAATTATTTTCAGTACTGGCGAAATATTGAAGACGATTATGTAATACGATTTGCTAAACTATATGGTGAATTTTCTGCATTAGAAATAGCTAAGCTTAAAGAATTATCTCTCAATAATATTAATGAAGCAAAAAAACAAGTTGCTTATAAAATTACTTTACTATGTCATGGAGAAGAAGAAGCAAATAAAGCACTTAATACTGCAATTCAAATATTTGAACATAAAACATTAGATGAAAACTTACCAACATTTACATTAACTGATATCAATGCTGGTATACCAATTACTACATTACTGTTGTTAATTGGATTTGCTAAAACTAAATCTGAGGGAAAAAGATTAATTCAAGGTAATGGAATCAAAATTAACAATGTAAAAGTTACTGATACAAATTTAATCATACAATCGCAAAATTTTATAAATCAAGTTATTAAAGTCTCATTAGGTAAAAAACATCATGTTGTAGTTAAAATAACATAACGTGTTTTTTGAGTGCTAATAATAGATTCTGCTAAGATCAAACAATTAGCATATATTGGAAGAAAAACAAATCATAATATTTCTTTCCCCTTATCGCTCCTATTCTGATCTTATTCTTTATATAGAACTCAGATAATGGATAATATTTTTTTCAAAAATTAATAGCACAAACATTTTGAATTAATAAATTCTTTTTTGCAACACTATGTTTAATACTGTAAATATTCTTAGCTACTAATTATTTTATGCTATACTATGTTTGTATAACTCAAAGTAAGTTAATGGTTATACATTTAGTTAATAAATTAATATCTGAAGAATATCACAATCTTGGTTTATGGTTTATTGTAAGCTTTATATTCGGCATAGCACTATATTTTACTTTACCGTTTGAACCAGAACTTTGGCAAATTTTGCTTATCTCGCCAATTTTAATTAGCATTTTCTTAATTACAAGTAATAGCTTTTTAGAAAGAACATTACTTTTAATTCTGCTTTGTTGTTATTTAGGTGTTATAGTTGGTAAAATTAGGTACTTAATAGCAAAACCGCGGCATATTAATACAATTATAAAATCCAAAATTTATGGAACAATTACACAAATTCACCCTACCCCTCAAGGAGTTATATTAATTATTAACAACTGCTATATTGAAGCACTTGATAACTACAATACACCAATAAATATAAGAGTATCAGCTTTTAAAAATCATGTTTACAATATTATTACTGGAGATCAAGTTGCTTTTAGCGCAACCTTATATCCACCAACAAGCAATGCTTTAATAATTAATAACTTGTCATTAAACATACTTGCCTATTTTAATAATATAAATGCAATAGGTTATGTAACATCATCAGTAAAATTAGTTCAAAGTAATAGTCAAAACAATGTATTTAATAAATCAATGGCTACTATAATTGAACATATCAGAATTGGAATATATGATAGAGTTATAAATGTTTTAGATAGTTATTTAGGAGGTTTTATTAATGCAATTTTATTAGGAGAGAATTATGCCTTAAATAAAGATATTATAATCAGTATGAGACAAGCTGGAATATCACATATACTCTGCATATCTGGATTGCACCTTTCTATGGTTGCAATAACATTATTTACCGGATTCAGATTTATCTTAAACTTATCAACTACTATTGCTTTTAATTTTGATGTAAGAACTATAGCAACAATAATGTCTTTAATAGGAAGTTTTTGCTATTTAATATTAACTGGAAGCCATATCGCTACAATTAGAGCTTTCATAATGACTTCAACAGCTATAGTAGTTGTATTAATAAGGCGTGGAATGATTCCATTACGATCAGTAGGGTTAGCTGCCATTATAATTTTATTATCAAACCCAGAATATGTTATGCATCCTAGTTTTTCAGCTATCATTTATAGCTGTAATATCATTGATTAGTTATTATAAACTACTGCATCAGTTAAATCAAGAAGAAAATTCATTATCATTCAAAATAAAGCTATTTTTTGAATCAAGTATATATTCCAGTACTATTGTTAGCATTGCAACTATACCGACTGTAATATATTACTTTTTCAGCTTTGCAAACTACTCAGTATTAGCTAATTTATTAGCAATACCATTAACAGCATTTTGGGTTATGCCATTAACATTAGTATCGTTATTATTAATGCCATTTAACCTAGAAAAATTCTCTTTATTATTAGCAGGATATGGAGTTGATACTATAATTAAAATAGCTAAAATAGTATCAACACTTCCATACTCAGTTACTTACTTTGGACATATTGATAATGTTAGTTTATTAATCTATCTATTTGGATTCCTATGGCTAGTAATTTGGCAAAAATATTTGAGACTACTTGGAATAGTAATAATTATTGTTGCTCTCATACGAATAGCAATAATACCTAAAAAACCAGATCTGATTTTAAATAGTGAACTTACAGTTTTTGGTATCAAAAACGCTAATGATAAACTTGAGATATACTCATCATCTAGTATACCAGAATTTTTTTTACAATATTGGAGTAATTGGTATGGACAAAATGAAATCTTATTTCATGACAGTACAATAGAAACCTCCAATCATCAAATTATTACCAACTCAGGTAAAATAATAGCTATCAGATTTAAAAATACAAAATGCTTACCAGCTGATTTAGTAATTAGCACAATAGCAAATGATAAATGTAAAAACATTACAACAAAAATAATTGATAGTACCATATTGAATAAGTCTAATATAGTAGAAATATATTGTAATAAGCAGGAATGTAGATATAAAATCCACTTAAAAAGCAGCAGATTTCAGATTTAATAATTCAAAAAACTTAGATGCGCTAAATATAGTATTAATAAATGAAACATGTGGCGGCTTGAGCCGGGATTGAACCGGCGACGCAAGGATTTTCAGTCCTACGCTCTACCACTGAGCTATCAAGCCAAATTAGATAAATCCTAATCCAAAAATATATAAAAAAAGCTCTTTAATAAGGTATATATAATCAACTCATAGCCATTTGTCCATAAAATTTAAACTATTTTGTATATTAAAACCACTTATCTAAAGCAGCTTTAAAAGCTAACATACTTAAATAATTGGAAAAAATAAATAAGAATCAAGATAGATATTTCTGCAAAATGCATATAAATCACTCAATTTTTACGGATAAAAAATATAAAAGCTAAAAATTAGCTTTTATATTTATAGATCCAACATGAGCAATGTAATTTGCAGCTAAATAAGCACTATATGATAGACCAAAGCCTATTTTACCACTCTGCATAGTTAATGCTCCTCCTAATTGCCCAAGTAGCTTAGGCATGCTTGCTGTTTTTATATCAACAATACCAGAGTTTGCTAAAAGAGGATATTCTAGTTTTAGATTACTGCTATTAGTATATAAGTTTCTATGAACAATAGCATGAAGTTCAGGCATTATTGATATGCTTTTATTATTAATAATATATTTTATTGTTGCCCCTATTCTACCTTCTAGTAGATAATGCTCTGCGTTACCTACAGTAGTACCGTCAAATAACTTATAACTAGCATTTTTAAGTGTACTATATCTAATACCAACTATTGGAGATAAAGTTAACTTTGAACTATATGGATGTAAATCCCATCCTAGCATAAAATCACCATAGTAACCATTACCATTAATCTCACTAGAAGGCTGGCTAGCTACATATTCTGTTTTACCATCATATTTAATAAAGCCTAGTATTCCTTGAGTAAATATATTTTGTTGTGGATAATATCTACCATTTAAAGATAATGAAAATGCATTACAATCTGTTTTATTTAGTATGTGATTAATACTTTCATCGTACTGAATATTAAGATTTGAATATAAACCAGTAACACCAATAATTGCTTTCTTATTTAAATACTTATTAACTGTAAACAATATTCCATTAATGCCTGTCTTATACTTTTTAATTTCTTCATTACTTTCCTGATTAATGTTAGCAGTAAAAATATTCCCCTGAATATTCCAACCATTATTAGAATTAATATTTGATCCAGAACTTATAATATTAGATGATTGATTTTGTTTTTTTACAGCATGAGATATGCTAGCTGTTGTAGCATCTACAACAGTATTAGTAATAACACCTACAGTATTAGTTACTGCAACATCAGAAGTTTGAATAGCTTTTTGTAAAGCTTTTTCTTGAGCTATAAATTTGCCTTTTTGAATATCTTTTTTTTGTGTTTGCGAGTCCTCAGGTTGCAAAACATTCACGCCTAATGTACTTTGAGCTGCTCCTATAAAAAGCAATGTAGAAAGAACTAATGATATTTTAACACAAACTGTATACTTGTTAGTCTTTTTCATCATGGTCAATACTTATCCTTAGTAACTAAAAGTTAAGTTAATTTAACATAAAAAAACCTATGGTTCAATATATTTTTAATTTTTCAGAAAATAAAAATCAAATAATAATATAAATCTTATAAACTAATGATAAAACAATATAAAAGCTAATTTAAAACTTTTATATTATTTTAGATCATTGCTGTTAGTATATAAAGTTGCTATAAACAACAATATGCAGTTGAAATTCAAATATTATTGATAATATATTGTGTTGCACCTATTATAATACTCTGCATCACTTATAGTAGTATTATCAAACTTCTAATTTATAAGGTGCTATCTTTAATACTAACTAGATTATTATTTAAAATATATAAAAAAATGTATAAACCTCATATTCAACAAATAATATCAATTTGGTTAATAGTATCAGCATTATTAGTATTACTTATGATAGTATTAGGTGGAATAACTAGATTAACTAATTCTGGGCTATCTATTGTAGAATGGAATCCAGTATTTGGTGTTATACCTCCTATATCTTTTGAAGACTGGAACAATGAGTTTAATAAATATAAATCTTCCCCAGAATTTAATTTAGTTAATAATCAGATGACTATTTCTGAGTTTAAATTTATCTTTTTTATAGAGTATATTCATAGATTGATAGGAAGAGTAACTGGAATAATAATTATTATTCCGTTCTTAACTTTTTATTATTTGCAATATTTAACTAAGCAGCAATGTTATAGGTTGCTTTTTATAATTTATCTAGTTGTAGTGCAAGGATTTATGGGGTGGTATATGGTAAAAAGTGGATTAAAAGACAATCCATATGTTAGTCATTACCGCCTAGCAGGGCACTTTTTGCTAGCTGTTATTATTTATCACCAACTGATAATTGAAATATTAAATATTATACAACCATTTAAAAGTTCTATATCTACATCCGCAATTAATAAAATTATAAGTGTTAATGAAAGTAACTTAAAGGCTAAATTAGCTTTTTTTAATAAAATAATTATTTTGTTACTTTATGTTCAGGTTATGTTTGGAGCTTTAGTTGCTGGACTTGATGCAGGATTGATATATAATGAGTTTCCTAATATGGGCAACGGTTTAATTCCAATAGAGCTGTTAAATCAACCTATGGATTTTACAGTATTTGATAATTCAGTTGTAATACAATTTATCCACAGATGGTTTGGTATATTAATTGGTAGCTTAATAATATGTTATGCTACTTTGCTAGTTATTCTCAATAGACAAATACCAAGCATAATTGGAGTCATCGCTATATTTCTAATCTTAGTGCAGATCACTACTGGTATTATAACTTTAGTTTATCATGTACCAACATTAATAGCTTTAATACATCAAGTATGTGCGATTTTGTTGCTAACTATTTTCTTCCTTATTCAAAATATATCAGCTAATTCTACAGTATAGTTTTTAAATTCTAGTAATATTAAGTTAACTTCTAGAGCTCATACAGCAATATTGTTACATAAGATAGAAATTGAATGATTTTACGTGTTAGCTAAGCTAATTTAGCAATAGAAAAAGTGGATAAAACTATAGCATAAAACCTAGAAGAATAAGCATATGAAATTCTGTAGATTGCGTAATAATAAATGCTTGATCCCAAAAAGAAAGCTGTTCTTATTTTTGTTAGCTCTATAAGCATATCTCATTTGTAATATGTACTTGCACTTTTTTATGCTCTTAATGCTAAGGAATATATTACTTACTTTTCTCTAAAATTATTAGCAGTTTCTTATATTTAAGGAATTAAAATACTTGGTTTTTAAAAAAATAATTATAGCCATAATTGCTGATGGTGTAACTCCATTTATATGTTTTGCAGCTCTTATAGTTTCAGGTTGATATTGTTTAAGCTTTTCTCGGACTTCAATTGACAAACTAGGAATCTGATCATAGTTTAAATCTTGAGGAATTGCATACATTTCTTCCTGCTTAAAGAGCGCAATATCTTGTTTCTGACGTTCTAAATATGCTTGGTATTTTGATTCATAAGTTAGCAATAATAATAAATTATTGTCATACTGATTTAATTCAGGATAAAGGTCCTTTACTATATTGATACCAAAATTTGGAAGTCCAAGTAAATTAAAGGCTGTCCGGGCAATACCATTTTGCGAAATTTGATAACCAGAATTCTGCAGTTGTTTAGGAGTAATAGTTAGTGATTGAACATAAGCACGCAAAGTATTCAGTTTTGATAACTTTGCATGGAATATTTTTTGTCTCAACTGACTAACACAACCAATCTCTATTGCCTTTGGAGTTAAACGCTGGTCAGCATTGTCAGCCCTAATACTCAATCTATATTCTGATCTTGAAGTAAACATACGGTAAGGTTCATCTACTCCATGTGTTAAATCATCAATCATTACTCCAATATAAGCATCTGTTCTATCTAAAATAAATGGCCCCTGCCCTTTTATTGCTTGTGCAGCATTTATTCCAGCTATAATTCCTTGTCCTGCAGCTTCTTCATAACCTGTAGTACCATTAATTTGTCCAGCTAAATATAATCCATCTATAGATTTTACTTCTAAGCTATGTTTTAGCTGTCTAGGATCTACATAATCATATTCAATAGCGTAACCATATGCCACTATTTTACAATTTTCTAGCCCTCTTATGGTTTTAATCATATCTTCTTGTATATCACTTGGCAAAGATGTTGATATTCCATTAGGATAGATAATATCACTATTTAATCCTTCCGGTTCTAAAAAGATTTGATGGCTGGTATTGTGACTAAATCTTATAATTTTATCTTCTATTGATGGACAATATCTTGGACCTATCCCTTGAATATTAGTACTATACATTGCAGACTGATGCAAATTGTCTTTTATAATTTGATGCGTAAATTCATTAGTTCTGGTAATATAGCATTTAATTTGGGGAACTAAAACCTTATTGGTAATTTCAGAAAATGGAGTAGGAATAGAATCACCTGGCTGTTCTTCTAATTTTGAATAATTTATAGTTCTGCCATCAATTCTAGGTGGAGTCCCAGTTTTTAATCTTCCTAATTTTAATCCAAGCGCTAATAAAGTATTAGATAACCCATAAGATGCACTTTCTCCTATACGACCAGCTTTTATTTGTTCTTTACCACGGTGAATGATTGCAGATAGAAAAGTACCAGTAGTTAGTATAACTTTTTGGCAATAAATTTCTTTTCCATCAACAATTACTGCAGTAACTTTATTACCAATGAACTTTATATCTTCTACTGAAGCAAATATGATAGTTAAATTAGGATAATTTGTTATTGTATTAAACATTGCAGATTTATATAAAGCACGATCTATTTGCGCTCTTGGGCCCCAAACAGCTGGTCCCTTAGTGTAGTTCAGCATTTTATAATGTATACAAGCTTTATCTGCAATTTTACCCATAAGGCCATCAAGTGCATCAACTTCTTTTACTATATGCCCCTTGCCACGGCCGCCAATAGCTGGATTACATGACATTTCTCCAAGATTTTCAGGTTTAAGAGTAATTAATGCTACTTTAACACCCATTCTTGCTGCTGCTGTAGATGCCTCACACCCAGCATGCCCACCACCAACTACTACAACATCAAATTTATTCATTTTAATATTTTATCAAATAAGTTAGTCCATAGATTATACAATAATTACCTGCGGCTACTCAAACTAATAATGCATATAAATTTCAAAGATAAATTATTTAGAAACAGTAAGTTTGGGCAAGCCACTAATATATAATTGATTGAGACAATGAAAAAATCAAATTGTTTAGGCAAAATCAAAACCATAAAGGTTAGTATTAGTCAACTGTAGTACAATTAAATTTAGTCACCAGCTAGAATAACATGTATTTTTTGATCAGAGTAGTAATTGAAAAGACTATTTAGAATAAAAGCTGTGCCAGCAATCAAAATAATACGATGCTTAAAGTTATGGAATAAGCAATCTTGAGCTCTATAACTTAGTATATTCAATGTACCAGCGGAGTTTGATCATTTATGGGAAGATGATGCTAAATCAGCAATTTTAAATCTAGAGATGTTATTATTTTAAAATGTAGCAGCTTTTATCAGGCCTATATAGCTAATTGTATGGTTGTATTGGAAGTTTAAAGTGTATTCTATATCTATTCTTGATAGGTAGTATAATTTTCTGTCATCTGATTGATAAAAAATATTATTGGAGATAAACTAATTAATTAACTTTTCCATGATCTAAAGAAATAACTCTAGTAGCAATATTATTGGTAAAATCACGATCATGAGTAACCATGAGTAAAGTTCCCGGATAATTAATTAAGGCCATTTTTAAAGCTTCTTTTGCTTCTATATCCAAATGGTTAGTTGGCTCGTCAAGAATGAGAGTATTATTTTTTTCTAACATAGTTTTAGCAAGAATAACCCTTGCGCTCTCTCCTCCACTTAAGGTCAGGATATTTTTATAAACTTCCTCTTGTTTAAATAATACCTGGCCAAGTATATTTCTTATCACTCCCATGGAGGAAGCGTTTATCTGCGTTTGCAACCAATCAAAAACCGTAATATTGCTATTTAATAATTCATGGTGATCTTGAGCAATATAAGAAATATGAGTCTCATATCCCCATTCATAATTACCATAATCTGGAGAAACTTTTCCCGTAAGAATTTTTAATAAAGTTGATTTTCCTGCCCCGTTAGGTCCTATAATTATAACCTTTTCACCACGATTGATAGTGAAATTAACTTTGCTAAGAATTTTTTTGTTATCGTAATTTTTTGCTAAATTACTAACTTTTAAAACTACTTTACCAGAAGATATTTTTTGCCTAAAATTAAAATTAGGACTAATCCTAGAAGATTTCTGGATATCAGGTAATTCAATTTTTCAAGTAATTTTTCTCGTGATTTAATTTGTTTTGCTCTAGTACCTGCACGAAATTTTTCCATAAATTTTTTCATTTTAGTAACTTTTCTTTCCATATAACAAAGCTCGTGTAATTTTTGTTCCGTTATTGCTTGTTTTTGCTCTATAAATTTATTGTAATTACCTACATATTCTCTAATCTCACCATAATCTATATCTAATATATGAGTAGCAAGATTATTCACAAAAGTAATATCATGAGAAATAAAAACTAATACCCCTTTAAAACTATATTTTAAGTAATTCTCTAACCAACAAATAGAATTTATATCTAGATGATTGGTTGGTTCATCAAGCAATAAAATATCTGGATTATCAAATAAACTTTGAGCAAGTAATACTCTAAGCTTATATCCACCAGACAGAACAGAAAGATTTTGGTAATGGAATTCTTCTTTTATACCTAAACTAGTTAGTAGCTCTCCTGCTATATATTCTGCAATATAACCATCATTATCCGCTATAATTTGTTCTAGTTCCCCAAGTTTACTTCCACTTACGTCATCTAATATTTCTCGGGCAAGCAATTCTTCCTTTTCACAGATAGCTTGCCATAAGTTTTTTTTACCAGCAATGACTACATTAATAATAGGAGTATTTTCATAGCGAAATTGATCTTGTTTTAACCACCCAACACCTAATTTTTTAGGAATAATAACTTCTCCATGACTTGGCTCTTCTTCACCTGTTAAAAGCTTTAAAAAAGTAGTTTTTCCAGTGCCATTTGCTCCTACTACACTATATTTATTACCTTTATTCAAATTTAAATTAACATCAGTAAATAGCAGCTTTGAGTCATAGATCATGGCCAGTGAGTTAATAGTCAACATATTAAGAAACAACTGTTTTCATTTCCCCCATATCTTAATTTTCTTAGGCCAACCTATCAAAAAGGCTGCTAAAAATATTCCACTAGCAATAGGAAGCGTAACCATGATCAAACTATGATCATAAATAATCCTGTAGCAGCTGTAAAACCTGTGATAAGCAAAGCTCTCAGACTCATTATTAAGGATGATGCTGTACCATTTAAAGTAGGAAATATAGATAAAGATTCAGAAAAAATAACGGGATAACATACTGCAAGTCCTATAACAAACAAACACATGAAACAAGTCATAAAAAAAGGATTATATATTTTGCTAATTCCTATACTAATCATAAGAATAGCACTTAAACAACATAAACTTATAGTATATTTTATGGTGTTTTGCTTTCCTAAAAATCCTATCATCTTATCTGCAACTATACTTATCACTGTAAAAGAAGCAATAATTACTGCTTGATGCATTACAAAAGATAAGACTTGCATTTGAAAAATTTCTTGATAAAAAAATGCACTAGCTGCAATATAAGACATATAAGCAGCGCAAAGAAGGCTTGATACTAGCGCAGTACCCAGTCTTTAATTAGCCTACTCATAGAGTCTTCCAGCGTATAATCTATCTTGACACCTTCACGTTGCTTTAACAATAATAAAC
>NZ_LANP01000021.1 GCF_000964595.1 Orientia chuto str. Dubai
CAGTCATTATTGCAATTATATTGGATACTGCCAGTAATACAGTAATTACCAGCAAGACCTTATTATATCTTACTAACTCTTGTACAGCATTTTGCTTAAAGAGATGATTCACTATTTACCAACTTTTTTATTTAGCAATCCTAAATAACTTATTGGTTTGGTAATAACCTTTGGCTACTAAAAAACTCTTTAACAAAAAATATTCTGAAACCTTTTTAAATTTCTTAAAGCTATAACATAATATAGCACCTGTAACTATAGACAATAAGCCTAGTTTAATATGACTGCTATTTAATAATACTATTCCCGGAATTACCCCAGCTAGTACTACACTCCACTCATCTATACTTAAGCCCATATATTTCAATGGTCTTGATAATGACCAATATAACTTTTGCATAATCACCTGCAGCTATGATTGTAGCATGAGAAAACTTATTTTACTAATATAATATTTAAATCAGCTAAATATCTTCAAACGCAGATAGTACCTGCACAGGTTACATTAACGTGCTCGTACACTATTAGTCAGTCTATAATACAGAACTTCCAGTACATTCATTCATCATTTGTGTAACTTTAGACATATACTGCCGCACTAATCCTAAATTAGCTCTAGCATAAATACTCGTTGAGTGTATACTACCATGATTCAATACTACACGCATTACATAAGGACTTACACCCTCATCTACCATCCAAGTTGCAAATGTCCTTCTTAGGTCGTGTATTCTTAAATTTTCCATGCTAGCCTTTTGACAAATTTTATACCATGCTCTATATGGATGCTCTAAATGTCCGCTTTTGCTAGTATCACTTTGTAGCACCCATTTACTTTTAGATTCTAATTTTCTCTTTTTCAAGATTTCTATTACCTCTTTCGTTAGTGCTACATTTTGTGGCTTTCCATTCTTAGTTTTTGGTATATTCCACACTTCTTCAGCAATACTTATATCTTTCCATTCCATCTCTAATACATTAGTTTTTCTAACTCCTGTATATAACAATATTAAAATAAAATCCTTGATTAACTCGTTCTTTTCTTCATTTAATACTTGCCTAAACCTTACCATTTCTTCTTTTGTTATATATCTCTCTCTCGATTGCTCTTTATTCCTTTCTATTCCTTGCGTAGGATTCTTTTCCATTAATTCATATTTTATTGCATAGTTGAAGATAGTCTTAAATTATAAGAAATCTATTTGCTGTAACATATTTTCCTTCTTTTGTTATATCATTAAAGATTTTTTGAATATCTACTTTCTTAATATCTGATATTTCCTATGGTATAAATGTTTTGATCCTTATTATTATAGCAACAATTCTTTCAATTATATATCTTACTATATTCATTGATATATTTATTATGTAATTCTTCGAACGTTAGCTCACTAGCTTTTCTCTCTTCTCTATTTAATATACGCTGCTTTTTGTCTTCCATATATTGTTTACGTTTCTCTTCATTTGGATTTATTCCTTTTGCTATTAATGTCTTTAATCTTCTTGCCTCTTGCCTTGCATAACCTATCGATAAATCTGGAAATGCCCCTATCTTTATTCTTCTTGTAACTCCTCTAAGACTTTTTTCTAAATAAAAATCTTGCTTTCTCCATATAACACTAACAGTATAAGTCCTTTCTCACATTCATCTCTGTATATTACTCTACCTTCACTTGGAATCTCAATTTTTCTTAACTCTACTATTGTAAATTTTACTGCTGGCATACTCAATTCCTCCATGTTTTATAAAAAATAATCAACTTATACTCTATCAATTTTTTAGTTAAATTATTGACCTAATATTATGACTTTCGTTTTATAGCAAACTTTTTGTAATAATTTTGTAACATTTAATTTGAGCTTAAAAATCTCCTTAATTTAAGATTTAGATATAGAGTTTATCAATTCTAAATTTTAGTTGTTAAATTAAAAATTTAATTTCTAGTTTAAAATTTGCGATGTAATATTACTTGTGATTTTTTAAACCTGTTAGCAATATTGACAAACAATTCTTATACAGTTACAGTTAAGGTTGAATATTAACTAAATTAATTAACACATACGCTAATAGTAGATTTTACGAAGTTTATAAGTTAAGAAAAATTAACTTTTCTATACTTCTTTTTGCAGTCTATAGTTTTTAGTAAAAAAAATGTTAAGTGATGACATTATTATTTTGCAAATTAACTAAATATTACTAATGTTTATTTTATGAATATTAGAGACAAAGCAATAATTTTAAAGAAAAGAAATATCAAAGAAAGTTTAGCAATTATAACAGTATTAACTCAATCGTACGGCATTTTTTCTGGAATTATAAAAAATACACATAGCAAGAGAAATATTATTACCTATCAAGTAGGTAATATAGTAAATTTTTACTGGAATGCACGCTTAGATGAACATTTAGGTATTATAAACTGCGAGCTAATTAAGTCTTATTCCCACCTAATTATGTCTAATAAATACAATCTATTTTATATTCAAAGCTTGATTGAACTAACTCTATATTCATTTAAAGAAAGAGAGTCACATGTAAATTTATTCAAAGAATGGTTAACAAATTTAGAATCAATAAATGATATTAACATTAAAAATTATATCAATTTTGAGCTTTTAATTTTAAAAGAGGCTGGATATAGTCTTAATTTAAATAGGTGTGGAGTAACTAACAGTACAAAAAATCTAATTTATGTTTCCCCTAAATCAGGGCAAGCAATATCTGCAGCTATTGGAGAGGCATACAAGCATAAATTGTTATTATTGCCCCAATTTTTAATTAATTGTAATTGTAAGCCAGAAAGTACTCATGAAATTCAAGCTGCTTTTAATTTAACGGCTTACTTTTTTAATAAATATATCCTAATAAGAAAAAAACTACCTGTTGCTAGAGAACTATTATTAAAAACCTCAGTTTTAAATTATGAGAATTAGATATCGGAGATTTAAAAATAAAGAACCTGAGTTTAAGATTGAACAGTTTAAGCATTGTTATTTAGAGGTGGAAAGGATAATATATAAGTTTCTGAACAAGCTTATATATTTAAAGGGTATTAATAAGAAAAATGTAACATTTCTAAATAGATTAATAATTTATGCTTATCTAACTAAGAAACCACTAGAATCTTAGAGATAAGTTATTCACAAATTTTAATAATCATATCTAATCTAAAACTCACATTTTTAACAAAATTAAGGTATTTTTTTTTATAAAGCCTAACTCAATTATAGTAATAATATCTTTTTTGGTGAGGATAAGTTTGATTATAATAGTTGCAATGCATTTTTTTTCAAATCCTTGCGTAATTATATGACAACAAAAGGAGATTATTAGCTCTAAATCCTTATTTATATATGCCAAACAAAAGATGGGCATTTTATATATCCTAGCAGTTTTCAAAGACTTTCTACTTGTATTGGTAATGATAATGATTATGTAGATTTATTCATAATTGATGTACTTGATAAATATATGAATACAGTGTAGCACTAAAGAAGCTAAAGAACTTTGGGCACCAAGGATCATAAAAGAACATGATAATAATGAAGATCACGAAGAATGAAGATGATAAATGCAACATGTGAGTATAGTAATATTAAAATCTAATAAGCAAAAAATGTTACAAGCTATTGAAAATTAGCCATAAACTCTGTAATCTTACAGGCAATAATGATCAATAAAATTCAAACTATTCAGCGCACAGAGCATAAGGCTTGCATTAAGGCGAATTAGCTCTTTAACGAGAAAGATGGAGTATCTGAATCCACAAAAAAAGAAGCTAGAATTTTAATAAACTTTGTAACTTCTAGCAATATTCAAAAAGTAAACTGATAATTTACAAGTTAGCTTAAAAAAAAGTTTTAGAAAAAGATTATGGAAGCCCTGAATATTTCGATGAAATACCTAAAATATAAGTAATAATAACTTATTAGCAGCAATTAAATCCTTAGGATCTGTATTTATGGATTTTATTTCTACAAAGAATATTGCCTAGCTTTCTGGTAATAATGAAATAATAATGCTGATTTATAATCAAGAGAGGTAAGGTTAAGAAATTTATTCCTTACATTCTAGATTGTTACTATCTTAAAAAAGTTCTTCTATACTATTCATATAAATTTCTTTTGATATTTTATATATGGCTATAGTTATCATCCTATACAATATAATTCAAATTTAAAAACTATAGATAGATTGATAATCTCAGTAAAGTAGTATTAAATATTACTGGATAATTCTACCATCGTAATAATTAAAATGAATGAAGATAAAGTCAGTACTTATAACAATAAAGTAATAACATTTGGTTGTCGCTTAAATGCATATGAAAGTGAGATTATTAAACAGAATTTAAAAATTACTAATCTTGATAATGTTATAGTATTTAATACCTGTACTGTAACTCAAGAAGCTGAGAGACAGGCTAAGCAAGCTATTAGAAAAGCAAAACGAGAAAATCCTAATGTTAGGATTATTGTTACTGGTTGTGCAGCTCAAAACAACCCTGCTTTATTTAGTCAAATGTCACAAGTAGATAAGATACTTGGTAATAAGGAAAAACTATATTCTGAATTTTATCAGTTTGATGAAAATAAAATTCAAGTAAATGATATTATGTCAATTAAAGAAACTGCTTCTCATATGATTAGCAATTTCGATGGCAAAACCAGAGCTTTTATACAGGTGCAAAATGGATGTAATCATCGCTGTACATTTTGTATAATACCATATGCTCGAGGTAATAGCAGATCTGTGCCAATAGGACTAATAACTCAGCAAATTCAGCTTCTTGTTGATCAAGGATACAAAGAAATAGTTTTTACAGGCATAGACTTAACTGCTTATGGAGCTGATCTGCCAGGATCACCTACATTAGCTCAAATGATAAAACGTGTTTTAATGTTAGTACCAGCCTTACCAAGAGTACGATTATCTTCTATAGATATAGCCGAAATTGATCAAGAATTGTTTCAATTGATGACTAGCGAACCACGCTTAATGCCACATTTTCATATCAGTTTACAAGCAGGAGATAATATGATACTAAAACGTATGAAACGACGTCATACCAGAGAACAAATAGTAGAATTTTGTCATAAGCTGCGTCAAATTATACCAGATGTGTCGTTTGGAGCTGATATAATAGCTGGATTTCCTACTGAAACTGAAGATATGTTTAATAATAGTTTACACTTAATTACAGAAACTGGCCTTCAATATTTACATGTTTTCCCTTATTCAGAAAGGGAAAATACTCCAGCTAGTAAAATGCCTAAAGTGAAAAAATATATCAGAAAAAAAAGAGCGCAATTATTACGTGATGAAGGAAAAAAACAGTTACATTTATTTTTTCAACAGCAAGTTGGGAAAATAGTTAAAGTTCTAACAGAAAAAGAGCAATTTGGTCATAGCGAAAATTTTATTCCAACTTATATTACTACTAAGCAAAAAATTGGCGAAATAGTCAATGTTAAACTAACTAATATCAATAATGATAATATGATTGGCGAAATAGTAAATTAACAATTCTTAAATACAATATTTAGCAACTAAAATTATTTCAAACATGAAAATTGCAGTAATAGGAGCTGGAGCTTGGGGAACAGCAATAGCAATGCTTTTAGCTCGTAATAATCATATAGTAACATTATATACTCGACACCTAGACCATGCTCAGGAAATTAATCAGCTACATACTAATAAAAAATACCTGCATGATATCATATTACCAGATATAATTAGAGCCACTACAGATTTTTCAGATATCGTTGATCAGAAAGTAATCATTATTGTTACACCATCAGATCAAGTTAGAGCTACTATTGAAAATTTAAAACAACATAGAATATCTAATAGTACAATTATCGGAATTGCATCAAAAGGATTTGATCATAATCATGCTAAATTATTAAGTAATGTAGTTAAAGATTATTTAGTTGATAATCCTTTATTTATTGTTGCTGGACCAAATTTAGCTAGCGAAGTTGCACAAGGACTACCATGTGCTCTTACAATTGCTGCTATCAAAAAAGAAGTGCAACTTAAGGGAGCTGCATTATTTCACAGCACTAACGTTATCACCAGTACTACTGAAGACATTATTACAATTCAAGTAGCTAGCGCATTTAAAAATATCATCGCTATTATTACTGGTATTATTATTGCTAAGCAATATGGCCAAAACTGTAAAGCGTCTGTTATAACTCAAGGAATAAAGGAAATTTATGCATTTGCAAAAGCAGCTGGTAGCCCTAATCCAGATATTAGTGAGTTTGCAGTAATAGGAGATCTAATATTAACCAGTTATGCACTTACTTCTCGTAATACACAATTTGGTTATGAATTAGGTCAACAGGAATATTATTCTGATTTAAACTCTAATACTAATGAAAATTTAGTAGAAGGAATTAAAGCTGCTAAAATCTTATATCCACTAACAATTAGGCTAAACCTTAGTTGTCATGTTATTGAGTGTGCTTATTCGATATTATACGATAGAAGCAAAATAAGCTCTGCTATAGAACTTATGTTAAAAAAAATTAACACTGAAACAAAGTAGTTATTATAAGAAGATTATATATCTATATAACTAATCTTTTAATAGAAAAACAGCCTAAACTAAACAAAAATGGATTTTTAACTATAAATAGTTATTAAAGATACCCTATTTGATAATATAAAAAAATTCAAGAAATATAGCTAAAAATTGTGATAGAAATAAAGTAAGAAAATTTTTTTGAATATTTTATTAGTAGTGATATCATATTATGATATTAAATAGTTTATAAGGAGTTTATATGAGTCCAAATAATAATTTAGATCATGTAGTGCAGAGTAGTATGTCACATATTAAGGCAAAATTACCACCTTTAACTTCAGAACAGAGAGAGAAAATGAAGGCCTTTGAGAAGCAATATCTTGATCTATTTAAACCTAAGGGGCAAAGAATGCGTGTAAGTTGGAAAGTTCAATTTATGCGTTGGCTGCAGACATTAATTGATTTTTTCAGAGAATGTATTAAAGGTAATGATAAATACAATGGAGATGAGTATTTGAAAGAGTATGATATACAAGCATTTGCACGCGGTGTAGAGAAAGCTCTTAATGAAGGCAGAAAGTAGTACAGTACAAAATTCTTTTGTTGAACGCAAAAAGCATAGGAGTAGCAGCAACAGGATGCAGCGTTAATAGATGTATAAAAAAGCCAAAATTTAAATAAGTATTTTTATGCACAAAAGCTTAAATGTAATCCTTTACATAAAATTTATAAAATGGCTAATTTTGAGGAGTTTGGGATCCTAAAATTGGGGTAGGTTTTTAATTTTTAATCTTCGTTCGATAGGCTTTATATTACTTTCCTAGCCATTAGTAATGGCAACTTGTTCAAAAGCAAGCGTATTTTCTAAAAAAAATGAAAATTGATCAGCTTGAAGGTAGCTTACAAGATTACTATCATTAATAAAAAAAGTATAGCTCTATTATATCCTTTTTTATAGGATTATATTCATAAAAAAAACAAATAAACTATCATAGTAACCTGGTAGCTGCATTAAATAGTATTCCAAATGAAATTAATTCACTAGTATAGCTTATAATTGATTACTATTCTCAATCACATCAATATACTTGATGTTATACTAAAAAAATTACAATTGATCTCTTTTCTTTTACAAGGTCTTCAAACATGCTGCTGGCCTTTTACTTTTGTATACTAAAATTTTAAACATCAATACTTTCATTTGCAATCTTACTTCTAAGTAATCATTACTAGAGCAGCTGCTCTATTTAATATCATTCCAGTTATTTCGCTTGCTCTAGCCCTATAATTCTCATAGCTATAATACTAATATTTAATATTCTGCATTAAATATGCATAATAAAGAAAAAAACATTAGTTTTTCTTAATTTAATGCTTTAATAATAAAGTTAAAAATATTTAATACATGCTTTTAAATAAGAATATCCAGTAATAATAGTTAGGATTGCTGCTATCCATAGAGTAATTTGACCTAATGTATCTAGCATTGTAATGCCTGATCCTTTAGACCCTAACAGTAAGATTGTTAAAGCCGAAATTTGACATGCAGTTTTTATTTTTGCAAGCCTAGATACTGGAATACTAACTTTGATTTGGCTTAAAAATTCCCTCATACCAGCTACCAAAAATTCTCGACATAGAATTAATAAACAAGGTAATTCTTGAGCTTTCCTAAATTTTACTACCATTATAATAATGCTGCCAACCAATAACTTATCAGCAATATGATCCAGCATTCTACCAAAACTACTATGTAGGTTGAATTTTCTAGCTATATATCCGTCAAAAAAATCTGTTATTCCGGCAATAATGAATAAAGCAGCTGCTATTTGACGAGAAAAAATAATATCGTCAAAATAAAAAGTTATTATTATCATGGGTATTATAATAATTCTAATAGCTGTTAGAATATTTGGTATTTTTCCAGTTAGCATAAGTTATTTAGTCAATATTATCGTTTCTTAGATTAATTTTATTTATTCCCTAAAATAAAGAGATAAACACATTATACTGTTACTTACAGTTTTTTTGTTCTATTATCATCATATAGAACTTTTATTGTCTAGCATTACAAATTGATTTTTTCATAAAAACAACTGCCAATTTGAAGTGAATAATATATTTTGTGTAATATTAATATTATCACTATCTGAATTATGTAGCAAAACAGAGTATCACAATAATTATCAAATGTAATTCAAGGTTACTATTTATTAATCTCTCTTAAGGAATATGAGAAAACTCAGTATTGAATTAGAAATTTAAAATTAATAGAAGGAAAGCAATAAGCAAACTAAGAAATATATGAATAAAAAAAGCATATTCTATACCTAGCGATTGATATATCTTGTATATTCAAGATCTAAAAGAACATTTTAATACTAAATATAATTTCAATAATTTAACACTACATAGTTGAATTTTTTTAATTAAAGGCAAGAGTTTATTTTTCTTTCATTATACCAGTTAAATCTTCAATTACAAAAATCAGAAAATAATTCTTATTTTAAATAGCCTTTAACAAAATAATAAACAATATGCTTGGTTAATTCAGGACATGAGATATATCATTAGCTTTACTAAAGATAACAACCATTAATTTTAGAGTTATAGCATTTAATTAATCAAGATTCTGCAATTTGCTTGCTGTTTTTTTTATCAGTTTAAACTTTGTATTTTAATCTAGTATATACTTAGATATTATTCGATACTATAATGCATAGTGTTATCCTAATATAAGGAGATTATATCACTTAACATAAGCTGACAAAAGAATTAAATTGATGCAGTAATATGTGTAACATGAATTTCAAGTTTAACATGGAATGGTATTGGCATTCTTTGACATACAGGTAAAAATTTCTACTGAAATACCATGTTTTACAATATGTAGTACTGGCAGATAAAATCGTTACAGAAGCCAATGGAAAGAGTAAAAGCTGCTATAGCTTCTATGGGTTAGAGCATTACCAGCTAAGAAAATATTAGTTAATTTAACTCCAGCGATCTAGTTAAAGAAGGAAGTCATTTTGATTTAGCAATAGCGTGTGGGCTATTAACTAGTATGAATGTTTTGCATTGCGATGAAATATCTTATATGAAAATGATACTAATTTGACTCAATTTGTTGATTTGAAATAATATGGGTATGAAAATGCGGAATTTCCTGTCCACCACCCTTACCATTATGAGTAACTAACTTAAATCCATTTTGGTCAAATTTAAAGCTTTTTACTATTTTATTAATAGTGGAAAAATAATGGTAAATATCTTCAGAAGAAGCTTTAGATAAAAAATCACAGTAATCAATATATTCCCCCTTAGGAATAATTAGTATGTGAGTTAAAGCAACTGGATTAATATCATGAAAAGCTAAAACCTTATCATCTTCATATACGATACTAGAATTTAGCTCCCGACGAAGAATTTGAGCAAAAATATTGTTTTTATCATAAACTTGAGCTGTACTCATACATTGTACTGTCATTTTTTTTACTAATTTTATTATTCTTAAGATAACTTTATTTCAGCATTAGAACTAAAAATACATTCATGCCTATTATTATAGCATAATTCTATAAAACTTTAATGACTTAAAATATCTATATTTTGCCAACCAATAATATCTAGTTCAGCTCTAGTTGGTAAAAACTGAAATATTTTTTGTGCTATATTAAATCTCTGCTCTCGAATTAGCATTTTTTCTAAAATGTTCTTAATTCTATGCAGATACACTACATCCTTTGCTGCATATTGCTCTTGATCACTAGTGAAGTTCTGCGCTCCCCAATCAGAGCTTTGACATAATTTTGAAATTTGAACTCCAAGAAACTCTCTGCAAAGGTCCTTTAATCCATGAGAATCTGTATATGTTCTAACTAACTTTGAAGCTACATGAGTACAAAAAATATTATTTAAAGTAACGCCTAAATAATAGTTAATTGCTGCTAAATCAAACCTAGCAAAATGAAAAATTTTCACTCTGTTATTATCAGTTAGAATTTTTTTTAAATTAGGACAATTGTATTTTCTATCTTCGAACTTAACTAAAAAAACTTCTTTATCATCAATATTATTATTATTATCCTCCTGACAAAATTGTAATAAGCATAACCTATCCCGTGTCAGGTTTAAACCCATAGCTTCAGTATCAATAGCTAAATTCCCCGAAATTGACATATTATTTGGTATATCATTAATAAATAAATGAATTTTCATAGTATTTTAATTATAAATTAACCCTCTTTAACACTAAATATTTTTTCATTAGAATGAGCTAATCCTAATTTTTTTCTTACTTGTTCATCAAGCATATCTAAGTCTAAAGACTGCAATCTAAGTAAAGCTACTCGTTGCTCAATTTCTAGTCTTTCAAACTTAAGCTTATATAATGTTTTAAGTGAATTATCAACATTATTACTAAACTCAATATATGAAATTAGTCCCCTATTTCCATAAATAGCGTGAAAAGAAAAATAAATTAATAACCCTATAAGGACAAAACTAAATAATATTCTTGACATTATAATATCATCACTAACATAAAGAATAATGGAGCAGAAAAGATAATACTATCAAATCTATCCAATATTCCACCATGGCCAGGAATAATATTACCACTATCTTTTATATTAGCTTTTCTTTTAAAATATGAAACAAATAAATCACTTAATTGAGCAACAATAGCTATTGTTGCTCCAAAACTAAATGCACACCAATATGAATTTATTTTATGCATTAAAGCTTGATCACAAGCAGTAACATATAGTATCAATGCAATTAGCCCAGAGGTACTCATACCACAAATTAAACCACTCCACGTTTTATTAGGGCTAATACGTGAAGCTAACTTAGGTCCTTGAAAATATTTACCACCTAACATAGCAAAAACATCTGTACACCATATCATTAAAAAATAGCTAACTAAAGTTAGACTATACTCAAGTCTTGTATGCATAATCATAAGGCAAATAATTGGCACTAAAATCACAAAAAAACCTAATGCTATCAGAGATAGATTTTTCCAACACATATTAAGCCATTCCATTATCATTCCTATAGCTAGTATAGTCATCAAAATATAAAATAAAAATCTAATATATAAGAGACTTGATAAAAATAATATAGCAATAACTGCACTTGAAAAAACTCTTAATTTAAAAATGCTAAATTGACTTTCAGTACTCATTCTTAATTTGCTTTTTTGATAATCCAAAAGTACGTTTACGTCTTAAATAATCTTCTAAAGCCATATTAAAATCTACCTCATCAAAATCAGGCCAATATTTACTAACAAAATATAACTCACTATATACTAAATGCCACAGCAAAAAATTGCTAATTCTTTGTTCCCCACTAGTACGAATTAATAAATCAATGTCAGGCATAGTTGGAGAATACAGATATTTTCTAAATTCTTGTTCTGTTATATCTTCAGTATTAACGTTAGCACTTATCATCTTTTTACAAGCATCCATAATTTCAGAACGGCCACTATAACTAAAAGCTATGTATAAATTCAATATTGAATTATTTATAGTTAACAGCTCTACTTCCTTAATAACTTGCTGTAACTTTAAACTTAATCTTTTTTTTTCTCCTACTACAGTAAATTTAACACCATAATCATGGTAATTCTTAGCATATGATTCTAAGTATGACTGCATTAATGCTTGTAAATAATTAGTTTCTGATTGCGCTCGCTTCCAATTTTCTATAGATAGTGCAAACAACGTTAGATGTAGAATTTTTTTCTGTATAGCCAAATCTACTACTTTTTTAGCTATTTCTACTCCTTTTTTATAGCCATCAAATATTGTTAACCCATTAGATACAGCCCATCTCCTATTGCCATCCATTATTATAGCTAGATGTTTTATTGACATTTTTAATTCCTAAATAGCTATATAAGCTAATAACATTTACAATAAAAACATTAATAATAGTTTTTTTGATTCATTGCAAATATTCATGTTAGTCTTTAGTGTTTACTTATTATATAATAATAAACTGTATTCATTTTTTAAAAATATAAACTTAATCAAGCAAACTAACAATAATAAATGAAGCTATTACCGGTTTATTATATTAAAGATGGTGAATTATCTTTTGCTAACCAGAAAATTTTTAATAACTTAAATATTTATTTATATCCCGGGGATAAAATTTGTCTAATTGGTAAAAATGGGTCTGGTAAATCAAGTTTAATGAAGGTAATTAACTCAGACTATCAATTAAACAGCGGTAAAATATTTAAGCATTTTGCTGCTAAAATTTCCTATCTACAACAAAATATTATTAATAATCTATCCCTTAAAGTATATGATTTTATTACCAAATCTATACCAAATAAAGAAAATCACTATCAGGCTAAAATTTTTATTGATAAATTACAAATTGACTCCAATCAAACTCTATGTAAACTTTCAGGAGGACAATTACGAAAAGTTCAATTAGCTAATGTCCTAGCTTCAAATGCTGAAATATTATTGCTAGATGAACCAACTAACCATTTAGATATACAAGCAATTGAATGGCTAGAGGATTATATAAAATCATATAAAGGTAGCATAATCTGTATTAGTCATGACATAGCATTTCTAACAGCAATAAGTAATAAGGTTTGGTGGTTAGACAGAAGCATTTTACATCAGTTAAATAAAGGATTTCAATTTTTTGAACAATGGCAAACTCAAATTATCGAGCAAGAAGAGTCTAATTTTATAAAATTAAGTAAGAAAATTAATACAGAGCAGCTTTGGCTACATCAGGGTATTTCTGCTAGGCGTAAACGAAACCAACGAAGACTATCTAATCTAAAGTTATTACGAGAACAATTAAGGTTTAGTTCACAAAGATTAGCTATACAAAAGATAGAGTTTTATAATAATGATAGCAAAACTAATGAAGCTAAATTTATCATTCGGGCTGAAAATATATATTTTAAATATAACAATCAATTTATTATTAAAAATTTCAGCATCAATATCACTAAAGGCAATAAGATAGGAATAATTGGTCCTAATGGTACTGGAAAATCTACTTTATTAAAATTATTTACTCAAGATATTAAGCCTAGTTCTGGTTCAATAGAATATGGTACTACATTAGAAACAACCTACTTTGATCAGAATAGAAGTTCTTTAAATCCTAATTATACATTGCAACAAACACTTTGTCCTGCTGGAGGAGATCAAGTCTTTCTATTTGACAAAACCATACATGTTGGAGCATATCTAAAAAGCTTCATGTTTGATCCAAAACTGTTATCAGCAAAAGTTAGTACATTATCTGGAGGAGAAGCTACTCGTTTATTATTAGCAAAATCATTAATTAAACCTGGTAATCTATTAATACTTGACGAACCTACCAACGACTTAGATATTGATACTATAGAAACATTGCTGGATATATTATCGGATTATTCTGGCACGCTCATTGTTGTTAGTCACGATCGTGATTTCTTAAATAGGCTAGTCACTAACACATTAGTATTTGAAGGAAATGGTAATATTGCTAATGTTATTGGCGGGTATCAAGATTACCTAAAATATCACTCTAAGTTAACACATCCTGTTGTTAATATTAAAAACAATAACAAGATAACAAAATCTCCAAAAAGTTCTAAAAAATTATCCTACAAGCATCAAAGAATGCTAGATAATATACCGAATGAAATAAGTCAATTGGAAGCCCAAGTTAAAGAATTAGAAACAAAATTAGCTGATTCTCAGCTTTATCAAAGTAATCCAGATAAATTTTTGTTACTTTCAAAAGAACTTGAAACATCAAAACATAGAATAGAAGAATTATTACATACTTGGCAAAAAATTGAAAATCAGAATTTATAATTTACATTATTATATATATTAAAAGCTAAAAAAATTAACTAAATATAGTCATATTTCAGTGCTTACTTGCCAAAACATATCGCTTTTCTCTTTTTATAATAACGAAGTAATATTTTCAAATCTAAATATTACTTTATTACCTGGAGCTATAGCAATAATAAGAGGAAAAAATGGAGCTGGTAAAAGCTCATTATTAAAAATAATAGGTGGTATACAGTTGCCAACAGCTGGCGAAGTTTATATTAATAATATACAAACTAATAAATTGCAAAGGCCTTTTCTTGGCTACTTAGGGCATCAATTAGGATTAAAGCTTAATTTAACTGTCGAAGATAATTTAATTCTGTGGGCCAAGTTTTATGACTCTGTAACTTTAATTCCAGCTGCAATAACATATTTTAAATTAACCAATATTTTATCAGAAAAAGTATATAAATTGTCTAGTGGCATGAAGAAGAAAGTAGCTCTAGCTCGCATAATGTCATGTTACTCTAAAATATGGCTTCTTGATGAAGTTGAAACTAACTTAGACCAAGAAAATCTTCAGTTAGTTTATAACTTAGTGACTATACAGGCTAACTCTGGTGGTATAATATTATGGGCTTCGCATTCTCCTTCGCCATTATCAAGCATATTAGAGATTAATCTAGAACGATATAGAAAATGAATAGGCTATTACTTTTATTAAAGCATGAAGTATACATCTACTATAAAGTTTATACTATACCACAGTACATATTTATTCATTCTTTAACAGTAATTCTAGCACTATCAATGATTACAACTCCTCAAAATCTTTCAATTTTCGGTATATTAATAACACTAATAGTATATATTCTAGCAATATTAAATCTTTCAGTTTTTGGCCTTAAAAAAGATTTAGAAGATGGTAGCTTTGATAATTTGTTGATTGTTGAAAGCACTTATAATATTGCTATTACTAAAATAATAGGTTTATTTACTGTGGTAATTATACCATTTTTTTTCACTATACCAATAATAACAATATTATATAATTTAACCTACATACAAGTTATAAATCTTCTTTCAAGTGTATTATTACTACTTCAAATCTGTAGCATAACCACTTTAATATCAATTATTCAATCATACTTTTACGTTAACTCTTATCTAATCTCAATAATCATTATACCATTAATCATTCCTGGACTAATTGTTACTGGTTTGATTATTGAACATTCTAGCAATATTGAAAATTTGCTATTTATTTTAGTAGGAATTACATTGTTGTTCTTATCGATTTCTATACTATTAGGAGAATATCTAATTAACAATATTTACAATCATCACTAAATATTTAAGTAGTTAATTTGCGAAATACTCAAAATATTTTATTAAATTGAAAAAAATATATTAAGCTTAGCATACTAAAGTGATACTATACCTTAAACAATACAAAATTAATTAAATAAGACATAATGTGGTTTGAATATTTTACGGAGCCAATATTTAGATATGTTGGTCGAATTTTTAAAAATCCTATGGCATGGGTGCCTTATATTTTTATAAAAAAATGGACTCTAGCTATCTATACAACTAGCATAATAGTAGTATATCTTATTTTTACAAATAAGGTAGTTCAGGAAAAATTAGTAGTTTTTTCAAACATAATGAATTATGAATTAGGGGAGGCTAAAGCAATTGCTCAGCACTGCACCTCACACCTTGCTAATGGACAATGGTCACAGCTATGGCAATGTCTTGGTGATCATCCTAAATATGAGCCTACAGAACATGATCAACAGCTTGAAAAGGGGAATCAGCAAGAAATAAAGAATGATCAGCAACAGGTCCAAAAATTAAAAGAACGCAAAAATTATAGAAATACTACTCATGTAGAGCTAGTTATTACTAGCCAAGAGTTACATCAAAAAGCTCAAATACTAAAACAAGAATGGCCAAAACTAGAAAAAGAATATGGGCAGTACTATGCTCATGAATCAAATACTAGTATACTATCTACTAATTCAAAAGAATTACAAAAAAGAAAACAACATTGGCAAAAAATAAGAGAAAGATTGCTACAGCAACAAAGCTTGTTAGATCAAGAAATAATGGCATGTATAAGAAGAATTAATAATGTAAAATCATATATTAGCAGTAACCCAGATATTAATACTGATGCCGAGTTTATTAAAAGATTAGCTGAACAGGATAAAGTTTTAAAAGCCGACTTAAAAAATGGCTTAAGTTGTGAATGCGATGAGTTAACCAGGCAAGAGCAAGAATTATTAGATCAAGAACGTAATAATGCTGAAAAAAATATAGATAATGCAAATAAGAATGAAAGAATACAACATATCTTTAAAAATAATAAGCTTGATTCTAATGAACAAAAAGAAATGGAATCGCAATTATCGAGATTACTTTTGCAGCAAACTGAATTAGAGCAGGAAAACGCTATGTTACGTGAAAGAAGAAAAGAACTATCAAAACAAAAAGCTGAATTAAAAACAAGAATAGAACAATTTAATGAGATAAGTTAATAAGCAACATCATTAACTAAACTGATAAGTTATTGATTTTTTCTAACAATGAAGTAATAATTATAGTTGTTTTATTATTAACATTACTAATACAATGAGTAATATTGATAAGGGTATTAAGTCTGTTAAATCTGATACAATTAACAGTATTAATAATACAATACAATCAAAGAAGAAAAATCAAGATTTAAAAAATTCATCAATAAGTAATGATGATTCAAAAGTAACTAGAAGGGATTTCATAGTGCTAACAGCTACTAGTATGGCTAGTATTGGAGCAGTTAGTAGTCTATGGCCTTTTATTGATTCATTAAATCCAGCAGCTAATGTTTCAGCCTTATCATCTGTTGAAGTTGATATTGATAAAATTCAGTGTGGCCAAGCTATGACAATCAGCTGGCAAGGTAAACCAGTATTTATTAAACATAGAACTAATGATGAAATAAAAGAAGCTCAACAAGTTAACTTATCTGAATTAATTGATCCAGAAGAAGATAAGGCTAGAGTTAAGCCTGGTTATGATCAGTGGTTAGTTGTAGTAGGAATATGTACACATCTTGGCTGCATTCCAACAGATCGTAGTGGAGATTATAATGGATGGTTTTGCCCATGTCATGGCTCGCATTATGATACTTCTGGCAGAATAAGAAAAGGTCCAGCACCTAAAAATTTGGAAATACCGCCGTATCAATTTGTTAATGATAAAAAAATTAAAATTGGTTAAATATCATTTTTTAAGTTAACGCACTTGAAAATAAAGTTATATAGCGTAATTTGCTAGTTGATATTGTTAAAGTACACTAAGCTATAGGAAATCAATAATGACACGTGGTAGAAAAAAGTCTCAAAACTCAATAATAGAATGGATTAACTATAGATTGCCAATACTTTCATTTCTTAAGCACTTTACATCTTACCAAACTCCTAAAAACCTTAATTACTTTTGGAATTTAGGGTCTATTGCTGGTATTGCATTGGTAATACAGATTATTAGTGGTATTTTTCTTGCTATGCATTATACCCCTCATGTTGACCATGCATTTGATAGTGTAGAAAATATCATGCGAAATGTAAATTATGGTTGGTTAATACGTTATATACATTCAGTAGGAGCATCAATGTTTTTTGCTGTGGTATATATCCATATAGCTCGGGGATTATATTACGGCTCATATAAAACACCTAGAGAATTATTATGGCACATTGGTATTGTGATTTTTTTATGTATGATGGCTACTGCTTTCATGGGATATGTTTTACCTTGGGGGCAAATGAGCTATTGGGGGGCAACAGTAATTACTAATCTTTTTTCAGCAATTCCACTAATAGGCAAAAGTATCGTTATTTGGTTATGGGGAGGGTTCTCAGTTGCTAATCCAACTTTAAATCGCTTTTTTGCCTTGCATTATCTACTGCCTTTTATTATTACCGCTTTAGTAGGACTACATTTAATAGCACTTCATGTACATGGTTCAAATAATCCAACTGGAATTGATGTTAAATCTAAGCATGATACTATTCCATTTCATCCTTATTATACTATAAAGGACTGTTTTGGTCTTGGTATTTACTTTTTAGTTTTTGCCTTTTTTATCTTTTATCAACCTAATTACTTAGGTCACCCTGATAATTATATTCCAGCTGATCCATTTTTAACTCCACATCATATTGTTCCTGAATGGTATTTTTTACCATTTTATGCAATTTTAAGAGCTGTTCCTTCAAAACTTGGTGGGATTACACTAATGTTTTCATCTATTTTATTATTATTTTTTTTACCATGGTTAGACCAAGCAAAAGTAAGAAGTTGTAATTATAGACCAATATATCGTATTGCTTTTTGGTTATTTATCATTAACTGTTTAGTTTTAGGCTATATTGGAGGTAAGCCAGCTGAAGAGCCTTATTTAACAATCAGTAGATTAGCTGCTACATATTATTTTTTACATTTTTTAGTACTAGTACCTTTTATATCTCGTTATGAAAAAACTTTACCTCTACCAAGCAAGATTTTTTAAATGTGTTTGAAATATATTTTATCAGTTTATATAAATCTTTATCTATCTCTCTTTGAAATTTTCTTTTCATTGTTGATAATATTTATGTATTTGCTTTCATATTTCTACATATGATATTTATACATCTACTATAATGTGCTGAACATCATCATAATCTTTATATAATCATTTCTTTAATGATTATATAAGTGAAAACTTCTTCTATTTATATAACAAATATTCGATTAATTCGCATGTATGCCATTTACATAAGATATGTACTCTTTAAATTTTTATATATAGCTAATCGTTTGATTTCCGCCTGAGTAAGAGTTTTTATCTTATTTAAAAATCTCTTTTTATATCATGTCTTCTATGCTCTGTTCTCATTATTCCCTTACCTTCTTTTTCTATCTAATAACAACATGATGTTATAACTAACTAATAGTAGCAATGTGATAATGAGCTATAAATTAGGCTATACTTAGTCATAAAGAAATCATATGCGTTTTAGGAATAAAAAAAACCTTTTGAAGCAAAATATGATTTAATTAAAAATAGCTTTGTAATTAGGTATACTTACTCTAAACATACTGTATACAATTAAATAATTCTCTACTTATGAAAATAGAGCAATATATTAAAAAAATTATACACTCAGAAAATAGCATAACAGTAGAAAACTTGATGTCTATTGTTATGGCATCAAATTATAACTCTTATTATCGAATTCAACATCCTTTAGGCAAAGATGGAGATTTTATTACTGCCCCAGAAATTTCGCAAATGTTTGGAGAAATGATAGGAAT
Organism: Orientia chuto str. Dubai; assembly: GCF_000964595.1. Lineage (GTDB taxonomy): Bacteria > Pseudomonadota > Alphaproteobacteria > Rickettsiales > Rickettsiaceae > Orientia > Orientia mediorientalis. Next base: position 19,703 of record NZ_LANP01000021.1, read on the forward strand.
ATGGTGTGTAGATCTATGGTATAAACTTAACTCTCCCAAAAAAATTCATCTTGTGGAACTCGGTCCTGGTACTGGAACATTATTACGAGATATTCTTAATGCTACAAAACATATAAAAAAGTTTAGTAATAGTATAAATCTTACTCTTGTTGAGATTAATCCAAATCTAAAAAAAATTCAGAACAATGTTTTATTAAGTTTTAATGTGCCAATAAAATGGGTTAAGTCTGTTAATCATATAGTTAGTAATTATCCAACTATTATTCTAGCAAATGAATTTTTTGATGCTTTGCCAATTAAACAATATATAAAAGATATTAATCAATTATCTGGACAAATAAAATGGTCAGAAAGAGTAATAAAAATTGATAGCAATAATAAATTTTATTTTGATACATTAAAAGTTAATTTTAAAGAAAACAAGTTTTTAAACCTGCATTGTAATGCTCCGAGCGGAGGAATATTAGAAACTTCCCCATCTCAACATCAAATTATGAAAACAATTAGTAAATTATTAAAAAAAAATGGTGGTGGATGCTTAATAATTGATTATGGCTATGATTTTCCTCCTGAAAAGCGAAAAAATTATCAATATAATAGTAGCTTACAAGCTATAAAAAACCATCAATATTATCCATTGTTAGAAAATTTAGGATTTGCTGACTTATCAGCTCACGTTGACTTTTGGAGCTTAAAAGATACTGCTTTTGCTGAAAATTTAGCAGTCTTTGGTAGTGTGTCACAAAATTTTCTATTACATAAATTAGGAATTAAATCAAGAGTAAATATGTTAAAACAAATGAATCTAACTCCTAACTTAGCTTTAAAATTAGATTTACAATATGACAGACTAACATCTATTCACGCCATGGGAGAACTTTTTAAAGCAATATCAGTAACCTCAGACCCAGCAATTATTCCACTTGGCTTTTTATAGACTTCTTTTAATGCTAGTTTTTACACTAGAGTGTAAGAAAAAGATAAAATATAAATAAAGAAAAAAGAAATATAGTTAAGGAACGTAGAATGCGAACTAGACGTCTTATAGAAATTGATGGTTTAGCTGTTAAAGCTAGATCATTTACCTACTAATAGTTTATTTGGGGGCTTTTGTTTATTTTAAAGATACTTTAATACAACATCCAACTGTTCAAGACCATTGGACTCAAATTGGTAAGACTATTTTTGATAAGGAGCAGCAAAATAAATCTGCGATAAATGAAATTGCTATGTCAATGGTATCAACTTCTTAAAGCATAGACTACTCAATATTCAATATGAGTTGAATTAATATCTCAGGTGTAACAGTATTTTTAAAATATAAATATTCATTTACTGTGCATTATCGTATAATTCTTCGCCAGATTCTCCTATAGCTTGCATATTTATATTATGTTCTATTACGTCTGCATATATTTTAATTGTACAAGCGCCTTTTAATGATTGTAGATCATCATTATCGTTAATATAACTTAATATTCTTGCTATGCAATCCGTATTTAACACCAGTAGTTTACTTTCTTCTAAATGTAATGCAACTGATGGCAATTTTATTCCTAATATTTGGGTGTCTTTACAGATCTTAATTATATCTTTTTTAGTTATTATATTTGCAGTATCTATATAATTATTATCAAGAGCTAAATCGTAAGCAGTTTTTCCATTATTATCTCTTGTATCTAAATTTGCACCTGCATCTATAATAATCCTGGCATTACTTGCCTTACCTGTTATTGCAGCCATATGTAAAGCAGTTAATTTTGTTTCAACAGACTGTATATTAAGATCTGCTCCAGAACCTACAAGAAGATTAGTAGCCTTTGAATTATCTTTAATAGCAGCCCAATGTAAAGCGATGTAGCAGCGATCAACTAAATCGTTAAGATCTTGTTTATATTTTTGTACGTCTGCTTTTGTTAATTCATTGCTTTTAATAAGCTGATATAATCTACTCATTCTTATAATAATTTTTAGTTAGTTTAGATAATTATTAACGATTTTATTAAAAAATTTCATTTAAAAGTTAATAATTATTAATCCTTCAATATCATAATTAAGTAAATATGCAAGATTTTTTATATATTTTATATATAATTCAAGCATATGATTTAGCTAGCACTAAGTATGCAATATTTACTTAAGTATTTCCCAAGATTAAGTAGTTTGAGGTATCGAGCAAGAGGTACAAATTCTTGCTCTGTTTCAATGACTATTCTTCGTCTTTTATCATAAGGTTTTATTGATATAGTTTTAATATTATGTAGGCGGTCGCTAATTAGTAACAAATCTTTTTTATTTTGCAGGCGCAATGTTTTAATCATTTGCCTAGAACGAATTTTTTTATTACCACTAATTCTAGTAAGACCAGAAACCTGTTCTGCAATTTTTGTACTAAATGCCTCAGCAATATTTTCTTTTGTAAGGCTTGTATCTTCGATAGTATCATGTAATATTGCTGTAATAATGGTGTCAGTTTCAAAGATATAGTCTGCTACCATACATGCTACTTCCAATGGATGCGTAGGTTCTCTTGTATCTTGCTGTCCATGATATTCCTTAGCAAAAGCTTTTTCAACATTATCGAGATCAATTTTTAATCTCACATTGAACATAAACAGCTTATTCAGTAAGCTTTCACCATAGTAACATAACATTGTTTTTCATCTCTAGCTTTAATAAATTATACCTATCTAATCAACATACTCTAATCTCAGATAAAATCTTGAAAAGGCGCTAATTAAACTTTTTCAATAATCATAATATTTTAATTAAAAAAGTTGTACTGGAATATCACAAGTAACGGTTGTAAATTTGCTTTTTTCACTTGTTATTTCCATGTTTCCATTAAGTTGATTAACAAGGTAATTTACAAACCCTAATCCTGATTCT
>NZ_LANP01000022.1 GCF_000964595.1 Orientia chuto str. Dubai
TCATCATCCTTAAATTAAATATCATTATATGAGCTATTTATAATTATATGAATCTAATCTTAATATTCTTTGAATAGTATTGTCATCTTATTAAAGTTACTATGTTATTATATAGCGAAACTAGTATAAAACAGTTAGTAATAATAAGATGCAATGAAATTAGTATAACATATTAGATAGATTTTAGAAAAAAGGCTATAAGGGAAAGAGAGAAAATGAGCTTTGAATGAGTATCAAAACGTTTTGGAGAAAAGTATTTGTATGGAGTAAGATTGCCGTTAGAGAATAGAAACAGAGCTCCAACAAAAATTTCTATTGATAAAGAGTGTCACAATATAGTGACGCATACCAATATGAAAGAGCTGAGTGGCTAGGAGTAAATAAATCTGGTATACAAAAAGCATTAAAGAGGTTGAACGTATAAAAAAAACTTTACAACACCTGAAGGCAAAAGAAGAAGAGAGATTAGAATTTCAAGATAAGATAAAAAGGTATAAAGGAAAGGTTATTGTCTATGAGAGCGGTTTTGTTTATAGTGCTCCTAGAACTCACAGATATGAAGGCATGAGATGTTATGGAATTTATGATTGACATCCGTCAAAAAGAGTTATAGGCACATAATAAATCGCTGCTAACCGTATCAATTTTGACTGTAATATTATTTAACGGTTGGGTAAAACATGATTTAATATCGAAATTACCTAATAATTCTGTAGTTGTGATGGACAATGCAAGTTTTCATAAAAGCCCGTATTAAAAAACTATGCTAGAAAAAGCAGGGCATAGAGTAATTTACCCCCTTTTCTCCTGATTTAAATCCTATTGAAAAAAATGGTTTCAAGCTAAATCTAGAAGAATGAAATATCATTGTGACGTAGACACCCTGTTCGAAAAGTATATAACATAACTGTTTTATAGTGGTTTAGCTATATAATGAAAGATTAAAAAAATTTATCCAAATGAGAATTTCAAAAAAAGATATAGCAGCCCTATATTGTGTTTTATAGATTATTTTTTATTAAAAGTAGTAATCACAATGAATTAATAGTATTTATCTAAATACTAAGAAAGCCTATTAAAATACTTGAAATAAACTATTCAGAGATTCTAAATTATTAGACATTAGTCTATTGTAAAAGCTTTAAATATACGAGCCATTTACAATTATATAAGCCTAATCTTAATATAGCTTTTTATTGCACTAAAAGCCAGAATATAAACTATGTAAAGCTACTGGCATTTAGACTCTATATCCATTACTGTCTATCCTTTCCAAATGAGCTTCTGAAAATATACAATGTTTGGTAATGTTACAGACCTTAGCAGCAAAACTAGTAAAGATTAGTTTTGAGATTAAAAATTACATTTATCAATTAATGAATAAGTTGAAATCTAAGGCCTTAAACTAATTAAAGGAAATATAGATAATATGGCTCATATTTCTACATAAAAAGTATATTAATGGTTTGTCATTTGATGATAAAGGCTATTAAAATAAGAATTTTTTTTTTTCTGATCCCTATAATATTAAAGATTAAATTTGGTAACTAGTATTAAGAAAAATCTGAAGAGTAACCTCTTGTCTTTAGTTGAAAAAATTTGCTATGTAAACGTTCAATTATTGAAACTGTATTCAGTGTATTAAATGGTTCTTTTGATATCTAACCAAGACACTGCTTAATATGAAATACTTTTGTTTCATAGTATTATCTTTCTTAGTTACTTATTTACTTAAGCATATTAAACCTTCTATTAATTCAAAATAGTACTGTTCATTTAGAGAGGATAATCTACTCTATTGAGTATGTATTGTTAAATATAAAGCTCTACTCTTCAATTAATTTCTTCCGGATATATTACAATGTCTGATGGTAATAATTTAGAATTATTACTTGAATTTATTAAGTTTTAACCATATTATTACATGGAAAAACTCTGGAGAAATTTAATAATGAGTGAAATACTTACACTAGTAGGGCAGTTGCGTCAGGACGTTGGTACTGCTGCAGCGCGCGCTTTACGCCGTCAAGGTAAGGTTCCAGGAGTAATATATAAAAATGGGATTACTCCAATTCATATTTTTACTTTAGAAAAAGAAGTCGCAAAATTATATCGAAGGCCTTTTTTTAGCTCAACAGTAATACAGTTTCAGGCTGATAATCAAACATTTAAAGTATTGCCTAAGGCAGTGCAGCTGCATCCCGTAACTGAATTAATAAATCATATTGATTTTATATTAGTTGGAACCTCTATCCAAAAAGTTAAAGTTCCAATTTCATTTGAGGGAAGAGAAAGATCATTAGGAATTAAGCGAGGCGGTTATTTAAATATTGTTAAAAGGTATGTCGATTTATTATGTCCAATAGATAAAATCCCTCAATGTATCAAGTGTGATATTGCTAATGTTTTAGTTGGAGCTTCTATTAAGATATCACAAATAAAATTACCTGAAGGGTGTACTTTGGCAAAGAGTAATGCGGATTATGTAGTAGCTTCTATTATTGGAAAATCTGGCAAACAAGAAAAAGATGATGAAGATGCTGTAAAAAGTGGTACTGATAAATAAGTAGTGTTAATAGTAGGACTTGGTAATCCTGGCAGGGAGTATGCAAATTCAAGGCATAATGCTGGTTATATTATTTTAGATCAAATTGCTTTTCATAATAATTTTATTTTTAATAAGAGTACCAAGTATAGGTCTGAAATTATTAAAATATCGCTTTTAGGGCAAAAAATTATTCTTATAAAGCCATTAACTTATATGAATCTTTCTGGGATAGCAGTTTTATTAGTAAAGGATTTTTATAAATTACAAAATCACGACATAATTGTTATTCATGATGATATTGACTTACCTTTAGGTTCTGTAAAGCTAAAGGTAGGTGGTAGTAGCGGAGGACATAATGGATTAAAATCTATCAGCAATGCAATTGGAGAAAGTTATTTAAGAATTAAGATCGGTATTGGTAGACCTATTTCAGATCATCTATCAGTTGCAGGCTATGTATTGTCTGATTTCCCAGCTACAGAATTAACAATATTATATCCTATAGCTAAAAAAATTGCTAAAAATTTTGAACTATTAGTGCAAAAGCAACTAAGTAAATTTATGCTAAAGATAAAAAATTAATTATAAAAATGGAACTAAAATATGGAATAGTTGGACTACCGAATGTAGGAAAATCCACGTTGTTTAATGCTTTAACTGCTACTCAGTCTGCAGTTGTTGGAAATTATCCTTTCTGTACAATTGAACCTAACGTTGGTATTGCTGCTGTACCTGATGATAGGCTACAAAATTTAGCTAATATAGCTGGCTCGCAAAGTATAATTCCCACCTATGTTAAGTTTGTGGATATTGCTGGTCTTGTAAAAGGTGCTAGCTCTGGAGAAGGATTGGGTAATAAATTTTTATCTCATATTAGAGAAGCAGATGCAATTATCCATGTTTTAAGATGTTTTGATGTTTCAGATATTGCTCATGTATATAGCAGCATTGATCCAGTTCGTGATGCTGAAATTATTGAACTTGACTTATTTTAGCAGACATTGCATCTATAGAAAAGAGATTGCCCGCTTTAGAAAAAAAATCTAGAGGTGGGGATTTGCAATCTAAAGAAGAAATAGAACTGTTATATCAGGCTCAACAAATTTTGCGTAATGGGCAACCAGTAAGAAAGCTATTATCATATTGTGATAATAAGCAAAAGTTTGATCGCCTACATTTGCTTACTACTAAGCCAATAATATATGTTTGTAATGTTCTAGAACATGAGGTTATATCTGGTAATGCTTGGTATCAAAATGTACAAGATAATATGTCGAATCAATCAGATGTTATTATTATTTCAGCTAGCATTGAATCAGAAATTGCTGCTTTAAACAACTTAGAGGAAAAAAAAGATTATCTCAATATCTGGGGGTTAAAAGAAACCGGATTAAATAGAATTATTAGATCTTGTTACAAATTATTTGATTTGAATAGTTATTTTACTGTTGGTCCTAAGGAAGCACGTGCATGGACAATTGTTAAAGGTACATTAGCTCCTCAAGCAGCTGGAGTAATTCATACTGATTTTGAAAGAGGATTTATTAAGGCTGAGGTTATATCTTATGAAGATTATATAAAATATAGCGGTGAATTAAAAGCTAAAGAGCATGGGCGATTGAGAATTGAAGGTAAAGATTATATAGTACAAGATGGTGACATTATTCACTTTAGATTTAATGTTTAAATTGTAAATTTAACTCAAAATGCTTAAATAAAATAAATAAAGTTAATTTAAAAAATTAACTTTATTTGCCTATTACTAATATTAATGGTAAACATATATTAATATAATTTTAAACTTAAATATCAGCACCGTCGTAGAAAAAATCTACATTTTTGTTTAAAGCTTTAGCGATTAGTAGTAACCTTCCTATAGAAATACGGTTAATTCCTTTTTCATATTTATGCAACTGCTGATGTGTAACACCGATAGAAGCAGCTAAATGGTTGCGTGATATTTTTTGTTCCAACCTTACAGTATATATTTTATTTCCAATAAAATGATTTGCTTTATCTATATATTCATGATGCTTAGCCATGATTTTAATTCCACTAGATAGTTAACTTAAATTTATTTTATTATAACATGACTTAATATTGATTACAATAGTAATTTAGCTTTTAAATTAATTTTGATTAACATATTGTATAGATTGAGTTAAAATATGGTATAAATTACGGGTTAAAATAATTAACTATATATATTATGACAAAAAAGTATATTCCTTCTCTGATTAATGCAGTGTTATTTTTTTTTATAATAGTATTAACAATAAGTATTGTTCAAGGTATTATTCCAGAGTTAGAAAAGCTGCAAGTAGATGGAGATGAAAGGCTGCAAATAGAGGATATTTCTGAAGATAAAAGTCTGCAAGTAAATGATATTTCTGAAGATAAAAGTCTGCAAGTAAATGATATTTCTGAAGATAAAAGTCTGCAAGTAAATGATATTTCTGAAGATACTGGTATATTAGATGCTGCTGGTAATCTAAATTTGGATGTACATGATGTTAGAGAAATAAGAGCTAGCTTACAGGAAGATATAAAAAAAGTTTATAATTTAATGCTTATACTGGAGCAAAAAACTGCTGCTTCCAAAAATTTAATAAATAAACCTAATATAAACTCCCAGACTCAACATATAGAGTGGCTAATGTCAGAAATAACAGCAAAAAATGAAGATAATGAGCGTTTATGGCAAAAAAGCCATCAATTACAAATGAGATTAAGGCAATTGGAGGCAGAACTAGAAGAAGTTCTAGTAGCTGATGCTGTTTTGCGAGCAGAAGATAATCACTTACGCCAACAAAATAACCAACTAAGGATACAATTGCAACAACTGCAGGCAAAGCTACAGTATGTACTAGGACAGCAGGAAAAACAACATAGTACAGTACAAGGAAAATATGCAAAAACAACGACTTTGCTGCCGAAAAATTTAAAGCAGCCTGTTCCACTGCTTAACACTATGCTTAATGCTATAATATGTGCTTTAAAAAATAAGTTATCTAATAGTATAACAACAGAAGAAAAGTATGGTATTATAAGTTCAGGTTCAAATATTGGTAAAAACTGGAATATTTGGGTTGAGCCATCTTTTTTTTGTGCGAATCAACAACAATACAAACAAATTCAAGAATATAGTGCTGTTATAAATGGTATATTTATCGGAGCTAATAAACAGTTAAATGATAGAATTATTATTGGCATTATTGGAGCATATTTAAATCTTAATGCACAGTATGATAGTAGAATATTAAAAAAAACAAAAGGTACAATATACTCATTATCTTTAGGTAGTAGATATTATTTTAAAAAAAATTTATTTGTACAAGGAATAATAGGGTTTGCCAATTACATTGGTAAAAATAAATATCAGTATGTGTATACACCTTCTGCTGGTATGAATAATACAAGTTACTATGGTAATCTCATAGTAGGTTATCACCTTATAAGTCAGCCAAAATTAGATTTGGTGCCATTTATTGGTATTGGCTCCACTTATTTTGGAACATCAAATTGTAAACTATCTAACAATATAATTATAGAGAATAGTTGCAATAAGACTTTAGAAGGTATAGTTGGTGCTACTATAAAATATCCGATTATTCATAATAACAATAATATAAAGGTAGAAACCGAGTTTTATGGGTTTGTTGATTATAATATGTTAGATAATTGTGGTTGTATATATAACACTTATTATCAGCTAGGGACCAGATTAGATATAGAATATAACTTGATTAAGTTTGGTATTTCATATAACGCTTACTTAACGAAAAAATATATTGCTCATGCCGGAATGATATCTATAGGAACTAATTTTTAGCCTTAATTAATATTTCAGTTTTATAGATTAAGAATTTGAAATTAATATAAAAGGGTTTATGCATATTAAGGCAATGCGCAACCAAAGAAGATAAATGGATGAAAAAAACATTCCATATAGCGCGGTATAATTGTGCATATTCGAGCCTACCATATTTCAATATTTGACTAAATAAGCAATAGAGAAGTTATAGTAAAAGTTATTTTAAGGCTTTATAGGCTGTATAAAACTGTCTGAGTCTATATCTAGCTAACAATAGTTGATATATGAAACTACAATTTAGATTAATACTTATTGCCAATACGATGCTGCTTATATAGCAACATGGTGGAGATGAAGGGAATTGAACCCCCGACTTTCTGCGTGCAAAGCAGATGCTCTACCACTGAGCTACATCCCCATAAAATTTTATTTAATAAGAAGGTAGTTTCTTAATAAAGAATACATGAATTCCATTATATTGATTCATAATTTATTAGTCAATGTATTAAAAGGTTTCTTTTTATCTCAAACATACAAGATACCGTTCAATATGGAATGCTTTCGTTCATATATTGCTTCTTGTTGCGCATTGCCTTAATTCTGCTATAAACCTTATATTAATTTTAAATTCCCTAATTCAACACTGAGGTTTTTATATCAAAGATCACTTTTTTCACTTATTCTTAAAATTACAACTGCTATCTAAATGCTCATGCTTCTTTTACTCTTCAAAGTGGCTTTCTTATCTTGTTGAGTTTTTAATAAATCTTCATTACTTCAATGCTTTACTATCTTCTGCTTCAGTTCAATTGGTATACCACCCCAAGTTGCATGTTGTGGCTTAGAATGATCATCATTTTTTTCCTCACATGCGGCATCAATTGACTCAATTGCTCCACATAACAGCTGGTATCTAGTTATTCCTTGCTCTATAATATGCTCTTTAACATGACCTCCATATATAGGAAATTTTTCTATAGCACAGTTATAAATGCCTTGAACTGCAGGATCTTGTATATATTTTGCTAATTGATTAGCATCTTCTTAGATAAGAAAAGCACTAAACATATTTTTATTTGAGCCAACTTTAATATTTTTCAGTTCTTCTATTTCTTTCTCGCTTACCTGTCTGTGTGTCATTAAGATGTCCGACTGTTGTATAAGGGCTCTATTTTTTATACAGCCCTCTAGATCACTTGCTTTATTACCTGCATGTTCTGACTTAACGATATGATGAACTAATAGTTTAAGCAAGTCTGCTTGTTCATTTGTGCTCCGGTTACGATCCATAGCTACATTCAGAGGCGTATCTCCAGTTTTATTCACTATACTAGCATCAGCTCCTCGTTCCAATAACATCTTAGCTAGAGAGTCGCTATTACTGTGCGCTCCTGCGGCTAAGTTTAAAGTAGTGTTGCCAGTAACATCTTGTAAATTAACATTAGCATTATGTTTTAATAATGCTTTAGTTAGTTCAGGCTGATCGCACTGCGTTATAATATGGTGTAAAGCTGTTCTCGACCATCCTTATCTGCTAGATCAATATTAGCTCCGCATTGTAATAATTCTTCGATAATACTTTCCACCACTTTTTCTTCTGGCTCCCGGAAAGTAGATCTTATAGAGGCTAAGTGTAAAGGAGTACGACCAATGCTATTTTGCAAATTAACAGCACTACTACTAGTACTGGATCCAAGGAATTGCATTATAGTTGAATGATCTTTGCTATCGGTAGCCAGATGTAGTGGAGTATCTCCGTCTTTATTTTGTGATGCAACATTAGCATTATAAGATAATAGAACATCAATAATTTTTGCTCGTTTAAATTTAACTGCTAGATGTAATGGACTGTTGCCTTCATATAATGATACCTTAACTGCGGTGCGGTCTTTCTCTAAAATATTTTGTACAGCTTCTACATTATCGTCTACAATAGCTTCATGTAACTTATGCATGATTTACCTTCAGAATTATTTAATTTACTAGAATTGCTTTTTATAGATTTTAATGTTAGCGCCATCGTAGTTAAGCATACTGAACATATTAACTATTCAGGTTCAATGAGCGCGTTCAACTTCAAATTGAGATAGATATTACACTAATTAATTAAACACTGCAATTATTTTTATAACATTAGTTTTAGATTAAGAAATTTAGAATTAACAGAAGGTTTAGTAGTATTAAGGCAATAAGCAACAAAAGAAAGATAATATATAATGAAAGCATTTCATAATCTAGCTACCAACTTTAGTCCTCAATTATGAAGATTAGAAAACAATTTTAAATAGCTTTTTCCTCCAAATATCAGTAAATAATATTATCTATGTTTATCAAAGTATCTATTAAATTATTTTTTGGTAAAATACATACTTTTATCAGATATTTTCATACTTTCAATAACTACACTTATATAATTTCTGATTAAATTAAGGCTAGCATAAATACATGTTAGCTTTATTATTACTTAATCTCTAAAGCTATTATTTTAAGTCTTTATTTCTTAATTTGTGGTATAATATGCCATATTTTTTCACCAAAACTTATATTTTTTTCCTCTCTCGTCGCAATACATTAGTGTTACTTTTCTATTGATTCTCATTTGATGCATAATTGAACATAGTTTCAAAAAACTCTAAGAAATCTATTTGCTAAAACGTAGTTTTGGAATTTTCGATGTGGTATTACTTGTGATTTTTTTATCTGATAGCAACACTTAAACACAGCTACAGTTAAGTAAACATAGTTAATAGCGGATTTTACGAAGTTTATAAGTAAAAAAATTAATTTTTAATTCTTTTTGCAATTTGCAATTTTTAGCAAAAAGAATTCTGAGCTAATATCAAACGTTGTATAGTGATTAATATCATGTAAATCTTGACCTAATTTTTTTGTTAAAGTTATTTATACTTAAGGTTTGATTAAATGTAATTGATATTAATTAAAGTTGATTGACAAGTAAAAATTTACTGAAGTTAGTTATAGAGCATTTATTATGTAAAGTAGAATAAATAATCATTCTATTATAGTGGTTAAAATAAGTACAGAGCTTTCATACTTACTAAGATGGTTTCCAATTTTAAGTATATCACAAAATACATATAATATGTGTAATATTTTTGTCTGCTTTATATACATTGTATGTTGACATTAACATCTGTATAATATATATTAACTGAATATAAATAATTATTTGTATTTAATTAATATAAATTCATAAATAAATCAAGGTATATTATGTTTAAATTAGCCCGTAAATTATTTTCAAGAGAAACGCATAATTGCGTATCTAAAGCTGCTTACGCTTTTCAAGATGCTAAGCTACTAGCTCATGGCGTGATAAATGATTATAACAACCTTAAAAATGCTATGCATGATGCTAGCAAAACTGATAATACTGAAAACCATGATACTTGCTCAGTGTCTAATTTTGCAAAATCAGTATCTCAGTTTGCAGTGCCTATAGGCATACAGTATGTAACAGCAAATCCGAATATTGCTGCTGCGGGAGGAATATTATTCAACTTATATAACAAAGATGAAGGCAAAGCATTAGGACAAGCTTTCTCAGATGGTGTTAACTGTGCATATGGTGGTATTAAGCTTAGCGCAGCAATAACAAAATTAGGACTTTTTGGATGTAAAGCTGCTGTTAATGCAGCTATTGATTATGTATATGAACAAGAGCCATTAGATGCAGAAATTAATAAATGGAAAAATTGTGTTGAAAATTTTACAATGCATAAAGTAGAAGATGATAATTCCAGTTTAAATAGCTTTGTAAGTATAGAAAGAAAGGAAAATGCAAACGAAACTATAGCTGAAAATGATTTTTCAATGCTGATAGATGCTGCAGAGATAGTTAATTATAACTCTTTAGAAAGAGATGCTTCTTCAATTTTGCTTGATACTAATAATAATGTTCATCTCGCAGGAGAAGATTCTATTTATTGTACTGCGCTGCAGGCATAGTATAATAAATAGGTTTAGAGAAAAAGATTACTAATTGCAAAAATATCTTGCTTTTTAGTAAATATCTGGCTATCATCTTCTTAGTATTTATAACTATATTAGATGTTTAGCCCGTGTGATGGAATGGTAGACATAACGGACTTAAAATCCGTGGGACAGTAGTCCTTGCCGGTTCAAGTCCGGCCATGGGTACCACAAGCTTAGTCTATACAAAAAAGTTAAGCATATAAGTTTAATAAGGCGATGCTACATTAACTGGGTTAGCCTCTATAAATGTATTTCAAATTTTAACTAAGCTATTAAGCTTTATTCAGAAAAAGTATATAATTCTACATTGGGTTTAACATATCTTATCTTTCCAAGGTTGAAGCAGTTAAAAGCAATAATAAATATAATGAAAGCACACATTATTATATTTAATGCTAGTAATAAATACTTAAATACCTGCTTAAAAAGTGTGTTAGTTTTCATACTTAATATTATATAATTTTTAATTTAACGTTATATTTTTAATGCGGCTAACTCCATGTTTAGTCTTATTCCATTTAAAAGGCTTAACACATAGCTCAAAAATAGCTTTATAACTAGCTATTACATGTAATATTGAATACAACGGCCAAATTATAAAACACACTATGTCCTGCAATTTAAGATTACTCCAATGCTCATTAATTTTACACAATGCTATCCAAGACATTACATGCATATAAGCTAATGAAAAAAGCATATTATACCACAATATTGTTCCTAATATGGATTCACTATCAATTATACCACTAATAAACCATAGCGGAATAAACAAAAACATAAAAGGTGAAAACAATATAAAAATACAGATACAAATATTTGGCCACAATCCTAGGTTGCTTCTTATGTTCTTATTATAACTCATAAAAACATAAGAAGTCTGAATGAATCCCTTAATCCACCTAGATCTTTGATGTAGCCATCCTTTGCAATCAATCACAGCTTCACCATAAGTATAAGAGTCAATAACTGCTGTTTTAAATCCAGCAATATAAATTCTTAATCCTAAATCAGCATCCTCAGTAACGTTGTAAGCATCCCAGTAACCTAAAGATTTTAGCATCTTTACTTGACAATGATTACTAGTTCCACCTAAAGTTATTGGCAATCCTAAACATGTTAAGCCATATAAAAAAAATCAAACCACAAACAGTATTCTATACTCATTAATTTGGTTAACAAATTCTCATTTTTATTATAAAAATTAATTTTAGCTTGTATACATTGATAATTAGGTGGCAAGTTCTGAAAATGATATATTGTTTTTAACAACTGATCAGGTTCTGGAACATCTTCAGCATCATATACAGTTACATATTCTCCAACAATATAATTCATTGCATAATTTAGTGCTTTAGGCTTAGTTTGTGGAAATGAAAAAGGTACTTTAACGACATGAAAATAGTGAGCTAAGCTCATTGTAGATAGTTCAAGCATAGTGTATATATCATCTTCTTCAAGAATAATTTTTACTTCAAGTCTATTTTTAGGATAATTAAGTAACTCTATTGCTTTAATAATATCTTTAAGTTTTTCTACTTCATGATATAAAGGAACTAAAATGCTGTAAAAAGGAAGAATTTCTACACTATAATATAAGCTAGTTAAATAAAGCTGATATCTTAACATGGCTATCTTGAATAAAAATATCTTTAGAAGACCATGCGTAAAGTATAATAAGTGCATTACAAATAAAAATCCTTCTCTGGAGAGTTGATGAAAACATCCTAAAATTAGGATAAATTTTCCAGTAAATAAAACATAGTTAATATTTTTAGCGTTGACATTATTATTACGCAAATCAAGTAGATATTTAGATTTTGCTATATTTAATCTTTTAAAAGAATAATCTATAAGAGCAAAAAAATCTTCCCTACCAATTAGCTTAACAGAGTATATTGAAAAATATTTGGCAATTAATTTTATTTTTGAAGGAGTATAATTGTTCAATACTATTATCCTATTTTTATTAATGTCAGTACACAATAAGTATCGTTTGTGGCAATACTCACTTTGTTTGATGTAATCAAGTACATTATATTTTATAAGCTGTGCAGAACTAATAATTTCAATCTTGCATTTTTTCTGAATTATATTTAATAAATCGCTTTCGGTAGCTATTCCTTTGACTAATAAAAATTCCAAGCTATCTGTATTATCAGACTGAATATTGCAAATAAAATTATCAATTGATATAGAATCTAATTTTTTATCCATAAACCTGCTACTAATCCTTTTCCATTAAGGCCTTTATAACCTCTATAGCGTTCTATAAATATGCCAAACTGAAATAACAATTCTAATTCATATTTTTTGTTACTGTATATTGATTGGGCAATAGATGCTTGGTCACGAATTATAGTATCTTGATTGTTGTTTTGATAAATATAATAATTTCTTTGAACCATAATTTTAAAACCATTTTTAAATTCTGCGATACAGCTAGTGTTCCATCTTATGATATAATCATTTAATGACTGATTACCAAATTCTGTTGCTCCACCAAGTTCAACTATATGTATTAATTTTATTGAGTGTAGACGATAAATATAAGCTGCTAGTAAGTGAAGTTCATTGAATTGTTGTTTAGCTTCTAACTTTGTATCAAATTTAAAAGCAAACACAGGCTGAATTGCTATAAGAATTTTGTTACTTTTATATAGTTGCAATTTAGCTAGCAATTTAAAATCGATAATCTTACCAGCCTTGACACTAACAAAACCTGGCATCTGCTGACAATAAAAATTCAATCCTAAAGCTAAATTAGACAGAATACCACATTCTATATTAATAGCTATTGTGCTAGTAGGATAGTATTTAGTATTATCATCTGCTAGATTCTTTACCTTAAACTTTAGTTTATAAATTAACTGTCTAATATCTATTTCATCTTGAATATTACTATTCTGTAGCCCTAGAATAATATTAATAGTATTTTTTAAATCTTGTTTTAGTAATCGTTTTGACTCTTCGCTCATATTCATAGGATCAACTAATGCAGCTTCTAGATTAGTTAAACTAATTTTTAAGTTATCAATTGCATTAAATGCTAACTGTGAAGTTGGACTGCTATCAGCTCTTTTAGCCATTATTTTTTTTGCTTGTTTTACTCCTTCATCTCCCAAGGGGCTATACATGCCATCTTCAAGCAACATCAATATTTCCCATTGTTGTAGTAGTTTAACGTCAGCTCGTTGAGCTTGTATTTTTTCATTAAGATTAGCAATAATTTTATAATGTATAGATTGCACTTTGCTTAAAGATGATGAAATATCCTTATGAAGAGCTCGATTGTATTCTAATACTTCATTATTGTGTAATAATTGTTGTTCATATAGCGCTTTACAAGACTCATTAAGCCTAGGATCTGTAGGACTATAAGTAATAAAAATATTATATTTTCCAATTTCAGGTATCCACGGGTTAGCACCAACTACTTGAATATTAAAAAATGTTATAAATAGAAAAAAATAAACTATGCCACACCCTTATATTCTCCCTTAACCATAGTATCGCTTGTTTAAACCACCCCTGTTTTAATTTATCTGAATCATTAGAAAATTTATACTGCTTATTAGCATAGTATTGAATAACCCCTATTACAGCTGAATAAGAGCTGGGATTACAATTTTCTGCTAATCCAGGCAATAAATGAGGAATTCCAATTCTGGCGTATTTATCGAAAATCTTACTAGCTAATTCTTTAAACCCTCGCAAAACTGCTCCACCACCAGTTAATACTATACAACGAGAGATTAAATAGTCAACTCCTATTTTATCATATTCCATTTTTACTAACTCTAATATCTCTTCAGCCCTTGGTTGGATAATTTTTGATAACTGAGAAATGGTAATACTAGACTTAGTATCACTGTAATTAGTTTCATGATCAAGATCTTCAAAATTAACAACACTATCTTTAGTGATCATGCTAGTCATGGCATAGCCATATAATACTTTTAACTTTTCAGATACTTTCATGTTTAATGATAGTACTTTTGCAATATCAGAAGTAATATGCCAACTTCCAATAGCTAAGTTTCCGCTATACAATAGCTTACCATCAAAAAATACTCCAAATGAAGTAGTTTGAGCTCCAACATCAATTATTATTGCACCTAAATTTTTTTCATCTTCAGTTAAACAAGCTAAAGCAGAAGCATAAATTGATAAAACAACTTCTTGTACTTCTATCTGACATTTTGCAAGACAGTTAATAAGGTTTAATAGCACATTAGAATTAGCACTTATAAAGTGTAATCTGCACCCTAACTCTTTACCATACATTCCGATTGGATCTTGAACAGAATGGTTATCATCAAGAAAAAATTCAATAGGAAAATAGTGTATTACTTCTTGGTTCTGTATTTTAAAATTATATAGCGCTTTAGATAGAAGTTTAATAATATCCTGCTTAGTTACATATTGTGACGCAATTTTAATTTTGCTATGAGTATAGTAAGATTTTGTTCCAGCATTTGATAAAGAAATAGTAACACGTTGATAGTTTTACCAAGATCTTTTTCTAAATTATATACTGCGCTAACAAGGCTGTTTTCAACTTTTTTAAAATCAGTAATAATGCCAGATTTAATTCCTGTCGAATAGTAAAAGCCTTGGCTTACTATATTAATTAAGCTGTTATTTTCAATATAAGAAGCTATAACTGCAATTTTACTACTACCTATGTCTACTGATATAAGATTACTGAGTTTAGTTCCCATAATATTCTGTAAAATTTTTTAACATTAAACTATTACTGATGCTAATCAATAAAATCAATATTACAACTTGCTAGCTACACGATATTTAAACCTGAAGCTAAGCGCAAGTAATATTATACAATATTTATATAGTTTTCCTTGCCTTATTTTTAATTATCTGATATATCAAAGCTTGGATAGATGTCCGAGCGGTTTAAGGAACCGGTCTTGAAAACCGGCGCTACAAGAAATTGTACCGTGGGTTCGAATCCCACTCTATCCGCCATATACTCCTAGTATTTTTTTATTCTTTTTTGCATCAATATAATTTTAAGCTATATAATTCCCTACATTAAGCTTAAATGATCTAGAATATACAATACAGCTCTAAGAAAAATTACCAAAGAAACTATTGTATAAGTCAGTTATAATTTTCATATATTACATACAATCTTATATAAAACCTCAATTTTATATCATAATTCTAGAATTAATTTTTTTTTGTATACCATAGTAAAGAAGGCTATATAAGCAAAATCTCTTATTATATCATCTGCTTTCTCTTTTAATATTTTTAGAAATAAAGCCTTTTTCTTATATTGTTATATATCTATTACTTGATTTTTCTTGGTGCCTTTTTATTTATTAATTGGATTTTTTTCTAGTAATATCTACTATTTTATATCCTTATTTAGTATAGCACTGAAGCTTTGGAGATACCTGCGGGCTACTATATAGTGCTTATCCATTAAAGATTCTGAATATATTCTTGTATAATATCCCAGAGATCTTTTAGCTAAACACTTCTATAATCTTAATGCTATCACCTTCTAAAGTTTAAGTATTTAAGATTTTATTAATTTTAAAACTGTAAGCTCAAGTTTTTTTTATTAAAAATTGGCACTTAATTTTTAAAAAATATTACTGCTATATTTTTACTTTAAGAGTTATAGATTACTTAGCACATTTTGTACTAAAAAATATAGACTTCAAAAGAAGTATAAAAAAGTTAATTTTTCTTAACTTATAAACTTCATCAAATCTGCTATTAGCATGTATGTTGATTTATTTAGTTAATATTCAACCATTAACTGTAACTATATAAGAATTATTTGTCAATATTGCTAACAGTCTTAAAAGATCACAAGTAATATTACGTCGCAAGTTTTAAACTAAAAATTGATTTTTAACTTAATTGCTGAAATTTAGAATAGCACCATTAAATAGTATATAGTATAGCTTAATTTCGTCAGGTTGAGGAAGGATTGCATAAAGTAAATAATAAGCAAGCGATTATCAACTTAGAAGCAGGTAAAAGGTCTACAGAGTGGGAATGATCAGCTATGGACTTATGTTTAGGAAATGAAATGCATAGTGGATAGTATATATTTTTGATTTATTAACCCATATAATCATCTGTACAGTCCTGATAAGCGCTGCTATACTTTGAAATAATAAGGATTAAACTCGGTTAAATAGGCTATATCGACTGAAGCCATCTCTAAGCAAACAAAATCAAGCAGAATTTCTAGCCAATAAATTACCGGGTAGACATACTAATGAATGTGGAAAAAAGGCACTTTCATCAGAATTATCTTTTACATAGCAGCTATTAGTTGTTATAGCTATTAATACTATAAGTAGTGCTGTGCCTTTACTAACTTTACGATGATGTTTAAAATATCTTTTTCTTGGAACTAAATATGCAGTTTCTCCACTATAGTTAACTATTTTCTGTATTTCTCCACTTACAAGCGTTTATTGAATATTTGATCAGATTTGTGTGCTGTAACTTCCAACTTTTCATGCTTAAACCTTTTTTAAGTTGAATAGAAGAATGCATAACTTCTTAGGTTTTTAATTCGAGATTAAAATTTCAAGCTAGTAGATTATTTTTTATAATTTTTTGTTTAATAACTTTAGATGAATTTTGTTAGTGCTATACTAACATTAGTACTACCAAAACCAAAAGAGTTGCTAAGTGCATAATTTATTTTGCATTCTTGAGGTATATTTGGTACTAGGTTAATATCTTTAGCCTCTTCTATAGGATTATCAAGGTTTAGTGTTGCTGGTATAACTTGATTTTTCAATGTTAGGGCTGTAAATATGACTTCAACACTACCGCTTGCTCCAAGCAAGTGGCCTGTAGAAGATTTAGTTGATGAGATAGCAGTTTTATAATTTTCTTTTAAAATTAGATTTTTAATGGCATTTAATTCTATTAAGTCTCCTTTTTTAGTTGAAGTAGCATGAGCATTGACATAATTAATATCTTTGATGTTAATTTTAGAATTTTTTATTGCTTTTAACATGGCTGCTTTAGCACCAATTCCATCTGGGTGAGGGCAAGTAATATGATATGCATCACTACTTAATCCGTAACCACTTAATTCAGCATATATTTTTGCTCCACGTTTTTTGGCGTGTTTTAATTCTTCTATAACTACTATTCCTGCTCCTTCAGACATAACAAAACCATCTCGATTTCGATCCCAAGGCCGGCTAGCTGCTTTTGGGTTATCATTATATCTTGTACTTAAAGCTTTAATTGCATTAAATCCAGTTATAGCAATATCTGAAATTATTGCTTCTGATCCTCCTGCAATCATTACATTAGCTTCATTACATTTTATCATACGAGCTGCATCGATAATAGCATGGGCTCCTGTAGCACAGGAAGATGTTACTGATTGATTTGGGCCTCGAAATCCATACATTACAGAAATATGTCCTGATATTAAGTTTGATAGGCTTGAGGTAATAAAATAAGTACTTATTTTATTACCAGTATATAGACTAATAGCATTATCTGCTATTGTTTGAATTCCTCCCATACCAGTTCCAATAATCACTCCTATATTTTCTTTAATTTCTTCATTTATATTAAGATCAATTCCGCTGTCTTCTATAGCTTCCTGGGCAGCAATAATGCCATACTGAATAAAAAGATCATGCTTTTTGTTTGTAAAATCTACTAGTAACTCATCTCCTCTAGGACTATAAATTGTTAGCTTATCATCATATAGGACTAACCCAGCAATTTTACATTTTAAATTAGAAGTGTCAAATCTATGAATTTGTGTGATACCACTTTCACATTTTATAAGATTTTGCCATGAGACCTTAGCATTAGTACCCAAAGGAGTTATCATACCTATTCCAGTAATGACTACTCTTCTATCATTCATTTGTTATTTTGCTTAAGTGGTATTAGTTAAGTGATTTTATAAAATTTTTGAATATTAAAAAAATCTAATTTTTATTTTTCCATGCTTTTTTTATATGGAAGTATATATTCTACAATATCTTGTATGGTTCTTAATTTGGAAGCTGCTTCATCTGGTATAGAATGCCTGAATTTATCTTCAATAACTAACATAACTTCAGTTTGATCAAGGCTATCAAGTCCTAGGCTTGAAAGATTAGTGCTATTAGAAATAGTTGATTTATCCTTTATTCTGCCTATAGTAGCTACTATGTCAATGATTTCTTGTTGTATTTCAGCTTTTAAGATATCATCCTGCCTTAAATTATTAGTAGTTGATTCTTTTTTTAAAGCTACTGTATCATTTTTATTCATTGAATAATCATCTTGTATAGATGATACTGTATGCAGTAACTTATTAGTGTCATTTTTGCTCATATAAATAATGCCTAAAATTTAATTAAAGAATAAACTATCACATTACTAAATGTGAGATTTAATTTTAGTAAAAGTAGCATCTTTTTACCATAATTTGTAAATTAATGCTACTAAAAATTCTAAATTTAGACCATAACCATGCCTCCATTTACATGTAAAGTTTGCCCAGAAATATATGCAGCTTGACTACTAGCTAAGAAGGCTGCTGCATTTGCGACATCTATTGGATTTCCAAATCTATTTATTGGAATTTTAGATAATATATCCGTTTTTTGTTGTTCACTAAGTGTATTTGTCATGTTGGATATAATGAATCCTGGAGCTATAACGTTAATAGTTATACCTCGATTTGCTACTTCCAATGCTAATGCTTTACTCATTCCGATGATGCCAGCCTTTGATGCGCAATAATTTGCTTGGCCTGAATTTCCACTAATTGCTACAACAGAAGATATGTTTACTATTCTGCCGTAGTGTTCTTTAACCATTTTTTTTATTGCTGCTTTGTTTAAGACAAAGGTTGATGTTAGATTGACAGAAATTACTGTTTCAAATTTTGAAATATCCATTTTTATTGCTAATTGATCGCAAGTAATACCAACACAGCATATTAACACATCAAGTTTTGGTATTTCTTTAATCATGCTGTTGCAGTCTTGATAATCTAAGACATTACATTTTCTTATAGTACATCTTTCATTTAATTCTGATTTTAGTTCAGTTAATTTTTCATCTTTGGTACCAGAAATTATTACTGTTGCTCCTAATTGATGAAATAATTTACTGCATGCTCTACCTATGCTACCAGATGCACCTGTAATAAGTATATTTTGGTTAGTAAAATTTAACATTATTAATTTTTTTCTGCTATATCTAAATCAGTTTTAGGTTCATTTTCATTAATAGTAACTGTTTGTATGATACCAGATTTTTGTCTGATTTGTTGTTCAAGTTCTAGAGCTATATTAGGGTTCTCTCTAAGATATTGTTTGGCATTTTCTCGACCTTGGCCAATTTTATTCTCTTTGTATGAAAACCATGCACCTGCTTTTTCAATAATACCTAATTTAACTCCTAAATCTATTATTTCGCCATCTTTTGAAACTCCTAATCCATATATGATATCAAACTCAACAACTTTAAAAGGTGGAGCAAGTTTATTTTTTACAATTTTAACTTTTGTTTGATAGCCGATAACTTCTTCTTTATCTTTGATAGGGCTAATTTTTCTGATTTCTATTCTAATGGATGCATAAAATTTTAATGCGTTTCCTCCAGTTGTAGTTTCTGGACTGCCAAACATAATGCCAATTTTCATTCTAATTTGATTGATAAAAATAATTGTGCAATTAGTTTTTGATGCTGATGCAACTAATTTTCGTAATGCTTGACTCATTAATCTAGCTTGTAATCCTATATTGCTGTCGCCTATTTCGCCCTCTAGTTCTGCTTTAGGTACTAAAGCGGCAACACTATCTACAACTATTAATTTAATTGCTCTTGATCTAACTAGTGTATCAGCAATTTCTAGAGCTTGCTCACCAGTATCAGGTTGGGCTATAAGCAGCTTATTAGTATTAACTTTTAGTTTTTCTGCATAGTCTGGATCTAATGCATGCTCAGTGTCAATATAAACACAATCATCTCCCTTTTTTTGGCATTCTGCTACAGCATGAAGAGCTAACGTTGTTTTTCCGGATGATTCTGGACCAAAGATTTCAATAATTCTGCCTGCAGGATATCCTCCTATTCCTGAAGCAATATCTATACACAGCGATCCACTAGAGATAACATGTACTTTATCGACAGGTCTTTGATTACCTCTCATAATTGAGCCTTTGCCATGAGTTTTATTAATTAGATTAAGTACATCATCTAATATGTGTTCTTTATGCATGATATTTGCCATAATTATTTCCTGATTATTAAAACTTAATTCGAATTATACTAGCATTTCGGTAAATAACTAAATAATATTATTGCTTGTAATTATATATTTTGCATAAAAAATTTAAAGCTTTCATAAAAAATTATTGTTGCTGCTCCTGCAACATTTAAGCTTTCAGTCTTAGGGGATATTGGAATTTTAATTAGGAAATCACATTGTTGACGTGTTAATTTTCTTAACCCTTTATTTTCAGAGCCTAAAACAAATGCTATTTTTGGATGGAAGGATTGTTCTATAAGTTCACTGGTAGCGCTAACATCTAATCCAATAATCCAAAATCCATTCTCTTTTAGGTAGTTAATAGTGCTATGTAAGTTTTTTACCTTGACTAAATTTATATTCTCTAATGTACCAACTGCTATTTTAGCTACAGTACTATTCTCCTCTATAGAATTTTTTTCAGGTAAAATAATAGTTGATATGTCGAATGCAACTGCTGATCTGATTATTGAACCTAAATTATGAGGGTCTAACAATTGGTCTAAAATTGCAATTTTATATTTTTCTTTAGTTAAATTTATATGTTTGATACCACTGATTGTTAATGGTATGGTATTAACAGCTATTCCTTGATGAACAGTTTTATTTCCTAGCAGCTGGTACAAAAATTTAGCTGTAACTATCTTATAATTATGCTTTTGAATTGATTTTGATAAAGACGAAAAGCATGCTTCAGTGCAATAAACATTTTGTATTATTCTGAGAGGGTTATTTAACGCTGCTAATGATGCATGTATACCAAATATATAGTATGATTTTTTATTAGCCATAACTTGTGACTTATTAAACAAAATAATTGTTTTATAATAATTTATGATTATTAAATAATATTTCTTGACAGAATCAAGCAATTGTTATAGAAACTACTAAATCATGTTTTTAGCTAAATGACTTTAGATTTTTTAGTCTTTGTTATCTATTAGGTTTTTCATTGGGGTACAATAGCTAAAAATTAAGGTATTTTTAGGAGGGATGGTCGAGAGGTTAATGGCAGCAGACTGTAAATCTGCCCGCGCGAGCGTACGTAGGTTCGAATCCTACTCCCTCCACCATGGTTATGCTTGAAGAGTTGCGGATGTAGCTCAATGGTAGAGCTCCAGCCTTCCAAGCTGGTGGCGTGGGTTCGATTCCCATCATCCGCTCCAAAAGGCTTATTGTTGGTTTGAAATTTAGTTAATTAATTTTGTAAATTAATTTTGTATATTAAACATAATATACTTTATTATGTAAAAAAAGGATTTATATAAAAGTTATGGCAGAAGCATATTGTAGGGATAAGCCACATTGTAATATAGGGACAATAGGGCATGTTGATCATGGTAAAACATCGCTATCAGCAGCGATAAGCATGGTAGCATCAGAACTTAGTAATGGGGCTATAAAAGTAAAAGGATATGGTGAGATTGATTCAGCTCCAGAAGAGAAAGCTAGGGGGATTACAATACAAACAGCACATGTAGAGTTTATAAGTAAGAAAAGGCATTATGCTCTTGTAGATTGTCCTGGGCATGTGGATTACATTAAAAAT
>NZ_LANP01000023.1 GCF_000964595.1 Orientia chuto str. Dubai
AGTATCATTCTCTATAGGTAAAACTGGTCTTGTAAGGCAGATAGAATCAGTATGAAGATAAAAATAGGTTTTGCATAAGAATAATTATGCTCCCTATATTCGACCTTTTGAATCAAAATTTTAGAATAATTTATAAAAAATTATTTTCTAAAACTACCTGCTATAGCTGTATTTTTGGAGGCAAAAAGTACAACATATAGTACGCGATATTTTAACCAATGGTTGTAATTTTACTAAAAATAACAGTGCCAATAATGACACAATTTTTTACCATTTTATTGGAAATTTTATACCAGCAGAGTGGAAGGATCTGATTGGAGATAATAAAAAAGCTTTAAGTAAAACCTCTAAACAACTCCTATCATTCATAGTATTTAGACTGCAGCGCTATTATAACAACGATATAGAGGAATTACAGGAGAGTTATAAGCTTTTTGAGGATAAGTTAAATGTTGGTCAACGCAGGGTTAGACAATGCCTAGTAGAATTAAGAGACGCTGGTTTTATTGAGGTTGAAAATAGGACAACAATTAAAAATAATCTTAAATGGCGTAATACTCCATGTATAAAACTTATCCTCAAAAAAGAGCTTATAACTCTCCTGTAATTCCTCTATATCGTGGTTATAATAGCGCTGCAGTCTAAATACTATGAATGATAGGAGTTGTTTTTAGAGGTTTTGCTTAAAGCTTTTTTTTATCTCCAATCAGATCCTTCCACTCTGCTGGTATAAAATTTCCAATAAAATGGTAAAAAATTGTATCATTATTGACACTGTTATTTTTAGTAAAATTATAACTATTGGTTAAAATATCGCGTACTATATGTTGCACTTTTGCCTCCAAAAATACAGCTATAGCAGGTAGTTTTAGAATATTTTTATGAATTATTCTAAAATTTTGATTCAAAAGGTCGAATATAGGGAGCATAATCATTCTTATGCAAAACCTATTTTCATCTTCATACTGATACTATCTGCCTTACAAGACCAGTCTTACCTATAGAGAATGACTATTATAGTAATGGTCCTAACGATATAACTGCAAAATTTATATACCTAATATGTACCAGAAATTTTTTTTTCTGGTTCGGAGAAAAATTTTTTCATTTAGATCTTTTTCTCAAAGTTACTAATATGTTGAAAATTTCTGACGAGTTTTATCATGGAGTGTGATAAAACTTACAACCATCTTTAGTTATAGTTCTATTTTTATACTCAATTCAACCTGCTTTTTTTAATTTAACTAAACACTGTCTAATTCTACGCTGCTTAATACCTAACAATTCTGAAAAAAGTGTAATTTTCCTGTAATTCTTCTATATTCCCATTATTATTATAGTTGATGAACTATCAATGCTAGTTGCTGCATTTTAGTTTTTCCTAAAGCTTTTCCATCTGCATCAGTTATCCATCTCTTCATTCTGCTGGAGAAAAATTTCCAATAAAATTATAAAATATGGTTTGATCATAAATTGCCTAAATTATAGCCTAAATGCTGTAGAAGTTGTGTAAAATATTTCATTTTTTTAAGCAAAAGTCAATATATCAACTTTGTATACAATTTTTGCACTTCAGGTCCTTATAGTAGCATAAAATACTGAGTGCTAAGAAGAGTATTAATGGATAAATTACTTATTGTGTTAGGAAACTACTAGATTCGCCTGCAACTTCAACATTTTCAACTTCAAGCTGCTCAGAAGTTTGTTGGATCAGAGCTAAATCATTATTATCTAAGGATTCCATTATCATATACTTTATTTCATTGGATAAGTGAAGCCAAGACGTAGCACTTCCTAAAGTCATCGTTTGACTAGAAGAGGTAAATATATCATCTACTGATGCAATTGCACCATCTAGTAATTTAGTTCTACTTATTGCTGCATTGACGGATTCCTCAAGAAAAGCTGAGCACAGAGGAAATTCTACTTGATAGCTTGCAATTGAAGGATGCTTAACATATTTCGATAGCAGAGTTATATTTTTTCGTTCTATAAGCAACAAGTGAAACAAAGAGAGATTATTTTTACCAATCTGAATATTGTTCATTTTTTCTATTTCTTGCTTACATTGGCATTCAAGATCATTCAGTATTTTGAATTCATCTATAATAGACTTATTTAATATTACTTCTGCTGAGTTACTATCCAAATTACCAAGTTCCAAGCCAATAACAATATAAGCAACTAGCAGCTGTGCCATTTTTTGATAGTGTTTTTGATTCTGAGTAAGTTTGGTGCAAACTATATTAAGAGGAGTATGACCATTATTATTTTGTAAATTAATATTTGCCCCATATCTTAATAAAGTCTTTACAATTGTTATGTCGTTATCTTGAACAGCATTATGTAATAAAGTATTGTTATCAGGATCCACTAAATTAATATTAGCTCCATTGTCTAACAGAAGATCGATAACTTTTGTATTACCAAGTATAATTGCATAACATAAAGGAGTTTTATGATCTGAATTCTGAAAATCAACGTTAGCTCCATAATCTAATAAAAGCTTTATAATTTCTAAACAGCATGCTTCAACAGCATGATGCAATGGAGTATTATCCATGTTATCTGCTAAGTTAGCATCAGATCCATGAGTTAGTAAAAGTTCCACAATTTCTGGACATCTTGCTTCAGTAGCATAATGTAAAGCAGTACAGCTATGCTCGTCTAGTTCATTGATATCATAATTACCTTCATTAAGTAAACGCTTTACTTCTTCTATGTTACTACACTTAACAGCTTCATGTAAATTATACATTTTTATTCTCCTGAAAATATTATCCTTATCAGTTAGTTAATGCTTATAAAGCATCTATGAAAAATATTACAACCGATGGTTACATATATTATGGATAATATTTACATATAAAACAAAAAAAATCAATCAAAGATTGCACTACTATTTTTAGTAACAATCTTAGCTTTAGATTGGGAAGAATTAATACAACCTGAGTTTTAGATTAGTACAGTTGTTAAAATCTATGAATAGCTTATCTCTGAAGTTTTAGTCAGTTTTTTAGGAGTTAATAAATAAGTATAAATTGTTATCAATTTATTGCTAATTTATCTACAAAACAGAGAGGTTTTATATTTCTTCATCAGATACTCTTTAAATATAGTTCGGAAACTTATATAGTATTTTCTCTACACTTCTAAATAATCATAATAACTGCTAAACCATTTTCATCTAAAACTCTAGTTTATTGCCTTAAGCATACTAAATCTTATTATACAATTCTAAAATTCCTAATAAAAAACTAAGGTTAAAAAAATTTTTAAAGTTTTGAAAAACAGGAAAAAAAGTGATAGCTTTAAGTACAATTAACAAATTCTTATTATAGTTACTTAAATTATGCGCAATCAACTAAAGGTTTCAATATGGAATGTAAATTCTATTAGAGTAAGAACATCTCAGTTAAATGAGCATATTTCTACTGAACAACCAGATATTGTTTTATTGCAAGAAATCAAATGTGAGGAACATAATTTCCCTTTACATGAAATTAATGAATTAGATAAATATAATTTTAGCATTAATGGCCAGAAATCATATAATGGAGTTGCAATACTGTCTAAATTTCCTTTAGAAGATATAAAATTTAATTTTCCATGTAATCCCTGCCCAGATCAAGCAAGATTTATTGAAGCAAAATGCTTAACTGGTGGTGTAGGTTATATTAGAATTATTTCAATTTATGTACCAAATGGAGGAGAGGTAGATAGTGAGAAATATCAAACTAAACTTACTTTTATTGATAAGCTAACTGAGTACTTAAGAAATAGAAATGTAGGGGAATCAATAATATTGGGGGGAGATTTTAACGTTGCCCAATATGATAATGATGTTTATTCTGCTGCAAATTTAAAAAATACTACTGGTTTCACCTTACCTGAAAGACAATCTATACGTAGGTTAATAAATAGTAATTTCATAGATATTTATAGATTAATTTATCCTCATAAACAAGAGTTTACCTGGTGGAGTTATCAATCCAGAGCATTTAAAAATAACTTAGGGATGCGCATTGACTACATACTTTGTACTCCTACTATTACTCAAAAAGCTACTGATTGTTATATTAATCGCCATAACACTTATCAAAACTCAGATCATGCTCCAGTTACTGCAGTTTTTTCAGAAAAAAATATCTAGCGTTTGTATAATATTACTTTAAAATTCATATCTCTTAAATATAGATATATCTATGCTAAGGTATTTTTTTAGATTTTAATATTGTGATGGTAAAATTTACGCATGCTCAAACTAACTATTAATTCTAAAATCTTAATCCAAAAAAACTGAGGTTTTATACTTTCTTTTCCTTATTAACTGAAGTATAACAAGTATTTTAAATATATAACATAACAAAATTTATATAAAGTTTAAAAATATATACAGAAAAAATTCCTGTAATTTGTTTACTTATATCTTGTGTATCAAGACTATTAGTTTCTATTATCTTGATAATCGTATTAATTAAATGCACAAGAACTTAGATTATTTTACTTCAATGAGTGCTCCATCTTTCAGAACAATAATTTTATCAAAATTTATAGTATGACTTCTATAAGTTATAATTATGTTAATTTTATCCTTGCGATACTTTTTTATTGCTTCATAAATAGTAGCTTCTGTGTTTTGATCTAATGCAGTAGTAGCTTCATCTAAAATAAGTATTGGAGCATTTTTTAACAATGCTCTAGCAATAGATATCCTTTGTTTTTGTCCTCCAGATAGCTCATTACCTTGAGGTCCAAGTTTAGTGTTATACCCATGTGGCATATTAATAATAAACTCATGAGCTGAAGCTTTCTTTGCTGCATCAACTATCTGTTCCAAATTAGCGCTAGTACAGCTGTAAGCAATATTTTCTGCAATAGAGGCATTAAATAGTATTGTTTCTTGGGTAACTAAGGTTATATTTTTTCTTAATAATCGAATAGGAATATCTTTCAATTCTTGATTGTTTAATTTTATACTACCAGTAGATGGATCATAAAACCGCATTATCAAATTAGCAATTGAAGTCTTACCACTACCAGACTTACCTACTAATACTACAGTTTCTCCATCTAGTAGAGAAAAATTAATATTGTGTAAAATTGATCTATCATTCAATGATAAAGAAACATTTACAAAATCTATTTTATTTGAAGACGCTAAATTAACAACAATGGGATTGTTTTTGTTTGCAATTTTCGATTTAGTGTCTAGTATTTTAAATATTCTCTTTGCAGCTGATAAACCTTCTTGAAAATCAGCATTGAGAGATAATAAGCTTACTAAAGGCCGGTAGGCTGCTGCAAACGCAGATATGAAACCTATTAATTCTCCAGGGGTTATTTGATCTTTAATACCTAATAATCCTCCATACCAAATAATGATTCCTATAGTAATACCATTTAATATCTCCATTGCCGGGCAAGTTAAGGCAGCAATTTTAGCAATTTTAGTAAATGATTTTGAGACTTCTTGAATTTTTTTTTGAGCTCTTAAAATTTCATAGTCTTCTGCTAAATAGGATTTTACTACTTTAATACCTTGAAATGTTTCATTTAATTTTGAAATATAATTACTAAAAATTTCCTGATTGACATAAGTATACTTATGTATTATACAACCTAATTTTTGAGTAATATAAACAGCAATAAAAAATGCTATTAATGCTAATAAAGACAGCATTTGATCTAAAAAGATGAATATATATCCAGTAAAAAAAATGACATTAAAAAAGTGGCGAGCTGTGCTAATACAACTGGAAATAGCTCTGCACATAATCGTTATGTCATTAGTAAAGCTTGATACTATTTTACCAGATGAAAACTTTTGTAAAAATTCTAAATCTGCTAAAATTAAGTGCTTATACATTTTTAGATGTAAATCTTGCATAATGCTCAATCCTACTAGCTTGGTAAGATAACTCTGGTAATATTGAGCGATGCCTTTTATAATAAAGGCAATAACCATTAATAATGCAACAATTAAGATCGAATTTCTTTTAGTAACAAAAATTTCATCAATAATTAATTGAGATAATTTAATAATTAGTACTGATGCTATAGCTGCTATAATCATAGATATTGATGCTATATATATCAACTTATTGTATCGACTAATGTAATTGCATAGCAATATTTTTATTGTTATAGCATTGGTATACGAGTTATATTTCTTCAAATCTTATTCCAAATATTATACTGAATTGTAATAAATATACTGTAGCATACTTTTGTTATGTAAAATAATTTAAAACATGTTATTAAAGTGTATAAATATTTATTGTCAAGTATGATCTGCCTCTCCAGGTAAATTTAAACAATACCCGGATGCTCTAACAGTTTTGATTAAAGTAGGTTCAAATTTATTGTTCTTAATAACATTTCTTAGTCTATTAACATGCACATCAACTGTTCGAAGCTCAATCTTATGTTCTCGGCCCCATACACATTCTATAATTCTTTCACGTGAAAGAATTACTTTTGGCTCTTCTAATAAAAGTTGCAATATTTTAAATTCAGTTGGCCCTAAGCAAATTAGCTTATCTCCACGATATACTTTATAGGTAGATAGATCCATGGTTAAGTCCTTATATTTTAGTATTCTATTCTTTAATACTAGGTTAGACTTACGCAACAAGGACTTTATTGCTGAAATAATATCAGAATCTGTGTAAGGATATTGTAAAATTTCTATCAAACCATTATCTAATTTTTTATAAACCTCAATATTATCGTTTTGGTTAAGAATAAAGATTATAGGAACATCTGTTTGAGAAGATTTTTTTTGTGCAGCAGCTCTAAGTTTTTGAGTAAATACATCAATCGCAATATTTTTTGCAATAGAAGAACTAATAATAATTAAATTTGGAGCAAGCATGAGCACTGCATTAGCACTACTTGCTTCAATATCATGATTATGGTTTAATCTAATAGCATTAAACCATGATCTTTCTACAATATTACAAAGAGCAATACGTCGCATCTCATCGAGGTCTATGATCAAAATTTGTGGTGGTAACTTTTCTGTATACATAAATTATTATACTAAATTATGGCATTTTATTAAAAAAATTGTAATAAAGTAAGAATAATACAACCTATGATTAAGAAATCAAGAGTTTTTATACTTAAATATAATCTAAGTTTATAATTATTTAAATGATTGTAAATAAATATAAATAGCATTTATTTAATATATATGCTCTTGAATTATTAGTGTAAATTGATATACTTACGAGGTGAAATTTTTAAAGATATATCTTTATTTAATTAATTAAGAAAGTTATGCGTTCATACGAATTGGTTTTAATTGTGAGACCAGAATTATCTAGTACAGAAGTTGATAAATTAACAGAGGAATTAATTAGCATTGTTAATAAATATGAAGGAAAAATAGTAAAACATGAATATTGGGGCATGCGGTCTTTAGCGTATAAAATTAATCGCAACCAAAGGGCGCACTATATTATGCTTGCTGTTTGTATTAATAATAATATTTTAGAAAAGCTAAAAAATAAAATAAATAATAACTTAGAAGTTATACGGTATCGTTTTATTAAGGTTAAAGAAGTTAGTCAAAATGCTTCTCCTATTTTAAAAAATCAAAACTTCGAGCAGCCTACGGTAGATGTAACTGGCTAAAGTAATATTATATAAAGAATGCATAATACATAGAATATCTTAAAATAGTAAAATTTATGATCGAAAATATAGACATTCCAAAAACAAGTACTTTAAAAAATAAAACTTTGACGCGTACAGCTAACAGAACTAGTAAAGAAGTGTTTTTTAGACGAAGAAAGGGTTGTCCATTATCAGCTCCAAATGGCGTAGCCCCGATCATAACTTATAAAGATCCAGAACTTTTATCAAAATTTATTTCAGAATGTGGTAGAATATTACCAGGACGAGTAACTAATGTATGTAGGGCTAAACAAAGAGAATTAACAAAAGCAATTAAAATTGCTAGAGAACTTTCTCTACTACCACAATAAGATATGCTTTGACAATTCTTAATAAAGTACAGATATGAAGTTAATTTTAATAAAGCCAGTAAAAAAACTTGGCAAAATAATGGATATAGTTGATGTAGCAAATGGATTTGGTCGTAACTATCTACTACCTCGTAATTATGCTATTAGAGCAACTAATGCTAATCTAGAAGTAGTTAAATCAACCATGCAACAACTGAATGAAAAGAATCAAAAAGGAGTTGCTATAGCTCAAGAAATAATGCGTAAGATTGATAAAAGTTTCATTACTTTCATTTGCCAGACAAGTGATGATGGTAGGTTATTTGGATCAGTTAATGCAAAAGCTATTATTAAGAAATTGCAAATAACTTCTGATATTAAAGTTCACATTGATATTAAACCAATTAAAACTGTAGGTATACATGAAGTAGAGGTTTCACTTCATGCTGAAGTGAATTGTAAAATTTTTGTTAATGTTGCTCGTTCAAATACAGAAGCTCAAGAATATTTGAAAAAATTTAATGCAATGCAGCAAGTTAATGAGTCCACAGAAGAACACAATGTTGTATTATAAGTTTTATAGCTCTTTAAGCTCTTAATTAAAGAGCTATAAACTGTTGCAATTATACTTAAAGTAGTAATTAATTGATGATATGCTTTGCTTCAATTAAAAAGCAAACTAGTACTTAACTATTGATACTAAAGAAATGAATATAGATCAAAAATTAAAGAAATTTCGCCAAATTTTTTGGCCTATTGAATATCACGAAAACAAGAAATTTTTGCCTATGGCACTAATGATGTTTTTCATATTATTTAACTATTCAGCACTACGTTCTATTAAAGATAGCTTAGTAATAACTAGTATTGGCCCTGAAGTAATCAGCTTTTTAAAAACTTATATTGTGTTACCATCAGCTATTATTGCAATGTTAATATATACGAAATTATGTAATATAATGAGTGTTACAAAAGTATTTTATACTATTACTTCATTTTTTCTTGGTTATTTAATTGTATTTGTTACAGTTCTTTATCCTAACGGGCAGTTGATACATCCAGATCCTGAGACCATTGTAAGATTTAGCGTGCAGTATCCAAATTTTCAATGGTTTATTAAAATTATAGGACAATGGAGTTATGCAACTTTCTATACTATAGCTGAATTATGGGGTAGTGTAATGCTTACTCTTTTGTTTTGGCAATTTGCAAATCAAATTACAAAGACAGAAGAAGCTAAAAGATTTTATTCAATGTTTGGTTTATTAGGAAATTTTTCGCTTCTATTAACTGGATATATGTTAGAAAATTTTTTAAGCGAAAACAGCATAATAAAAGCTAAGCTTAAATACACTCCAGTTATATCTATATGCATTATAGCTGGAATATTTATTATATTAACTTACGCCTATATTAATCACTATGTAATATCAGATCCTGAATTATATGATCCATCAATACAAAAAACAACTAAGAAAAAAGCTAAATTATCGATGCTAGAAAGTATTAAGTTAATCTTTTCATCAAAATATCTAGGTTTAATAGTTATACTAGTGCTTTCATATGGTATATCTATTAACTTAGTGGAAGGGGTGTGGAAAGCAAAAGCTAGAGAATTATATCCAACGGCAGAGGCATATGGTATGTTTATGGGAAATTTTCAAAAATGGCAAGGAGCTGTAGCAATATTATTCATGATAGTTGGGAGCAACATTTTAAGGCAAGTATCATGGTATACAGCTGCAATATTTACTCCTTTAATGATTTTAATTACAGGATTAGCATTTTTTAGCTTTATCTTTTTAGGTAATTCAATTTCATTATATATAACCAACATAGCTCCTTTATCTATTGCAGTTGCTATTGGAACTATGCAAAATGTGTTAAGCAAAGCGACAAAATATTCATTATTTGATTCTACAAAAGAAATGGCATATATTCCTCTTGACCATGAATTAAAAACTAAAGGAAAAGCAGCTGTAGATATTATTGGTGGTAGACTTGGTAAGTCTGGTGGCGGAATTATCCAATCAACTTTCTTTATATTATTACCAAGCTTTAATTTTGTTGATGCTTCTCCTTATTTTGGAGCTATATTTTTTCTAGTAGTAATACTATGGATTCTAGCTGTTGCGATTTTAAACCGTGAATATATTAAAGCTATAGCAAGTTAATAAAAAATATGATGCAATTTTTACAAAAAAGCTTTGAACTTTTATTAAGTATGCTGTTTAAGTTATTTACTATAATCCCCTATATTTACAGTACAAAAATGAAAAAAATCCTCTCAGGAAATTTGCTTTTTGCTATTCACAAATTAGTTGTGGGTAAGGATCTTATGTTCTCTTGATAAAAAAAAATAGCAAATAGGTACCTTTTACCTAGCATTTTATGCTATTGTAAGTGTTTGAAGGTAAAAATTGTATATAAAATTTGTACATTCACTATATGTTTAGAAAAAATAAAAATTTTTAAATAAATTTTGACAGCTTCTACCATAGCTAGCAATCTATAATCATAATATTTACAAGCAATAGTTATGTAATTACAAGAAGAGATAGCAGCAATAATAGTATAATTTTTTTAATTTCATTGAAAATACCATTTCCACTAGGATGGAAAAATCTAACTAGAGATAATGCTAAAGTTTTAAGTAAAACTTCCAAACCTTAGTTAAAAGAGATAATATATGGATGAAAGAATTCCATGTTGAACAGCATTACTAAACAGAATTTTATATATTTTAGA
This sequence comes from Orientia chuto str. Dubai, assembly GCF_000964595.1. Lineage (GTDB taxonomy): Bacteria > Pseudomonadota > Alphaproteobacteria > Rickettsiales > Rickettsiaceae > Orientia > Orientia mediorientalis. Next base: position 10,722 of record NZ_LANP01000023.1, read on the forward strand.
TCAAAGAACCTTTTTATAGCTCAAGTTTGATATAATAAATATGCTAAAATATAGGTAGAGTAAGTATTACAGATCTTTTTGATACTTATTTGTTCAAACTCTGTTTTTTTAAGTCTTACACATAAGCAGAAAATCTTAGTTGGAAGGATCATAACTTCTTATATGTCTTCTAACAGCTTTTATTTTTAATATTGGATTATGGTTATAATACTTACTCTACCTATATCCTAGCATTGCTATTATAGCAAATTCAGGTTCTAAGCAACTTGTATCATAGACTATAGATCTATTAAGATTATTCCTGTATAACTTTTAATGTACTAAACCATGTTTTATCAATAGCTTGACCACAATGTTTAACTAAAGCTCTTCGTACTTTGTACCAAATTGAATTAGAATCCAGTTGTTTGCTTAATTCTAGCAGATACTATTCTTTACTGATCTGTTGCTGTGAAACAGTTTTATGTTACTCAAATGATGTAACTTGCAACTGCTGAATTCCATATACATTCTATATAGCTTCTAATATTTTTGATTTATCACATTCTGTTAATGTAATATTCTTTAAATAACTTAACAACAAAGAACCTAGTACGAACTGCTGGGCCAAAACTACAAGAGGTTAAAATTTTTAAGCTATTTTACTAGGATCTATTTCAATTTGAGTTAGATACTTTTCCTTAAAATTTTCTACATCCTTAAATCTAAGGTTGTCGCTATTTGCCTGATCTATACTGCGTAATTCATTTGCTAGCGCCTTTGTTATATAGTTTAGAACTGATGTCTTACAACCAAAATGATAATTTAAATATTGAGTTGCTATCTTTAATAGCAACTTATTGATAAAGTATATGTTGAAAACCCCTATTAGACTTATGTTGCAGTATAACTGCATCTTCTGGTGTTAGTGGCTAAAATTTTTCTAGCCTTTTTCTGTTGAAATGGTATTTTTCATCATTTGAAACTCTGAAAATATTTGTTATTAGTGATTTAATCTCTTTTTCGCAATCTTTATCTAAAATTTGTATATAATCTTGAAAATTCTGTTCTTCATTATTCTCTACTAATTAAAAACTGAGATCATTGATAAATCTTAACCTATTTCTGCTAAAATTATATTTATGTTAACTATCTAGTGTTTTATGCCTATCAATAAAGTGTTTAATAATATTTAAATCTTCTTCTGTTATAGAATTAGATTGTTCTATTTGGTTATCATTATTAAATTTTTGTAGCTGTAAAATAGTGTCTACTGTTTTAGAAAATATGTTAACTATAGTTTTAAACTTAGTAATTTTATTATTACATTCATATCTATTAAGATTAATTAACTCTTCTTCTAAGGAATCAACTAAATAAATGGTTAATTGAGATAGCTTAATTAACTGCTTATTCATCCATTTTACTCACAATAATTTATCTCCTCCATCTATTGGAGGAAGAGATATTATATGGCGTTTTTCATTTATCGTCATAAAATTTGCTGTAGAAATTTTAGACCATAAATTTTCCCTTTTTTCTGTTAAAGCTGATATACAATCTCTATCAAAGTCAATGATAACACTTTCCTTAAATAGTTTTGAGAACCACATAGTTAGCGAATCAGCAATACGATCAAGTAATGGAATTAATGTTTCTTCCCATAAGGCTAGTCTAGCTTCCTGCATATTACTATATGTATTATCACCATTAATTCCTAATAACTGTGGAGGAACCCCAAATGCTAAAGCGATTTCTCTAGCAGCAGAATTCTTTGATTCCATAAAATCCATATCTTTAGGACTAATACTCATTTCTTTCCAATCAAGTCCTCCTTCTAATAATAAAGGGGCACCAGAATTTGATGAACTAGTATATTTTTGCAATAATTGATCTCGCAATCTTTCAAACTGCTCTTCACTTAAATAAGCATTACTATCTTTTAATATTAGTGCTCCACTGGGCCGAGCTCCATTTTTTAGCAAAGCATAATTCCATTGTACAACTTGATTATATAAATTTATTGGTGTAGAAGCTGCATTTAAGCAAGACATACCATATTTCTTACTTAATGGATTATAATTTTTCATATGTAATATTGGACACTTATCATAAGCATGACTAATTCGATAAAAGTTATTACTGTTACGAGGATAGCGATATCCTATAATCTGCCCTGCTTGTTCCTGTACTTCTACATCACTAATATTAAGTAAGTATAGCTCCTTAGGTAACATATTCTTTATACCTGTAGCTAATATAAAAGCATTGCCAGTAAGTAATTTATTAATAATTAATTCAGAAAAAAAATCTGCACCTGATGTACTGTAGTTTGGATGTTGAAGCAAATCAAGTATTGGATGATGTAACAATCTTTCATATGTCAGCTGTTTCTTTTTTTTTATATACCATGGTACATGACTTGCTGAATTAGCTATTAAGTTAACACACCGATAAACTATAACATTTTGAAAATAAGCATCAATAGTTGTACCTGTGCTATTATCATTAATATGTTGTAAATTAAAAGACTGAAACTTTTTAAAATCGGTATTTTTCTTAATAAAAAGAATTTTATTAAAAATTTTGTGTAAATAACCTTTAATCATTGCTACAATAACCTAAAATCTTATAATTACAGAATAACAATATTTAACAATTGACTAAGGCTGTTTACCAAGTTTTTTAGTTCATGATCAAATGAATTTCAAATTGTGCATGATGATACTTCTCCAAGAGCTTCTGCCATTGGTAACATTGCTAATTCATTCTCTGAAATATTACTATTCGTTATCGAATTTTGGCTCTGTGAGAAATATGCATTAGTATCCAATTCTGGTACAGAAGGAGTAACCTGATGCTTACACAAAGCCTCATTGTTTAATTTAGTTTCCTTGTCTGATAAAGGATATAATAACTTTCCACTTGCTTTTATTAAAGAAGGTACGTAGTTTTTTCTGTCCAAAGAACTAATTACTACATACCAATATGGTAACTTAGATATTTCTTTTAAAGTATTACGGGAACAATTAATTATAAAATGACTTGAATCAGTTTTAGTGCTAAGATCTTGTACAAGTTCTAAAGTTGACTGTAAATTAACTTTATGCTTATTACACATTTCTGCTAGATATAATAATGCTTGGCTAGGGTTAAATTCTAGAATTGCATCTTTAATCTCTGGCAGTATAAACTGCTCTTTTGCTATAAATTTAATTGCTTTCTGAAAAAACGATGTACCATCATTATTTCTTACAGCGCATAATTTATCTAAACAACCGCTTAGTATAATTTCACGTATAAGAAGCTGATCATTATAACTTTTTAGATCAATATTATCAAAAATTGTTTTCCCTTTATTGTTTTGCAAACTGATATCAGCTCCATAAGTTATAGCATAACCAACAAGCTTATGATAATCTTGAACTTTTTCTTTTTTTAGAACATGTAAAAATGTATTTCCGTTAGACAAATCATTTAAAGCTTCAGAATCTGCTATTCCTATAGCCTGTTGTAATATTTTTGATTTATCTGCATATGAATATTTTTTAGCTAAAGAGTCTAATATTACCCGCTGAAGATCAGCTCCATCACTAGATAGATGCTGTATAACTGATACTCCAAACTGAGCTACAGGTAATGAAATACTATTATTACTTTGCATATATTTTATAAACTTATTAACTACATTTTTTTCTAAAGCTTGCTGATAATAATCCATAACATACTTAGCTGCATATAATATTTCATTCTGATAATGCAAAGTACAAGATGATGATAATCCGTAAGACAGTAGTAATTTTAAAGCCATATCTACTTCATTAGTACTCAGTGAAATATTTTTTTCTTGTAGGTTTTCAATGGTTTTTATAAATAAATGCATTTCGCAATATTTATGACTGTCTGCTTCTTGAAGATGCTGCATAAGAGAAAGAAAAAATGCCTTATTAGGAATACAGATATCTGTATTATATAGAAAGTATGCTAATATTTTGGAGTTACTAGTTTCTATATATTTCTTAAGCAAAATATTAGCAACTGTATTGCCTAAATTATCCTCTTGCTCAAAGTTTGCTCCTTTAGATTTAAGCTGATAGAAAAGATGGTACTTATCTAATAGATTTAGTATATTATTATTTCCAATTTTATAAACAAATCCTTCTCCTGCTTCGTCTAAGATATTTATGTTACTGTTATCTACTGATCCTATCAAAGCTGCCAACATTTGCCCACTCTTTTCTGATTCAACTAGCTTAAATAGTTGTACAGTAGAATTGCATTGTATTGGCTTATCTTCAGTTTTTTTAATAAGATTTGTTGAAACTCCTGAATTAGAGGCATTTTTATTAAGACAATGATAACTATTTACCAATGTACTAGAAGATTTGTTTTTACCAAGATTTTTTACTCCTGTAGATATTCCCGTTGCTGTTCCAATGACCTGTTCCATATAATTAAGACCTCCCTAAATTTTTATTATATTACTTACCTGATTTTAATAATTTTAGAAACCACATAGTATAAATCTAAAACCATTAGTTTAAATCCTACTGCTATCCAAGAACTAATTACTAGTATTAACATACCTATCACCAAAAATATATAGCTTATCTGATGATATAGCAAAAAATTTAGGATTTTTATTAATTGGTATACGAGATACTATGTGACCATCGCTTGAAGAAATAACTAAACATTGGTACTTACTAACCACTATTATATTGTTATTTACAGCTATAGGAACAAGAGTGTACTGAACATTACTTGGCCCTAATTTTATAAGTTTGCTTTTAATACGTGAAAAAAACTTATTTTTATTACCTTTAATACTGGTGCTATCTTGATTATTACCATATAAGTTTGTTATCCAGATAATTTCACCACTGCTAGCCAAAACAGCTAATAAATTTCCATCAATAGTTGTAATAAACAATGTGTTACCAATTAAATTAAAATTACTAATGCCTGGAATATTTTTACTCCATTGTATGGAAGATTTTTGTAATTTTTGATTCTCTGTATCAACAAGATCAAACTTATGAGCTTCGATAATTCCCTCATTTGCTATATATAGCATATCGTTATCAATAATAGGCTGAGATACTAAACTAGATAACGAAAGCGCATTCCAATAACTTTTTTCTGTTATATTCTTACCTAAACTTATTGACCATACTAGCTTACCATTTTCCAGATTTAAAGCTACAATTTGATCTGAAGAATAACTAGCAATAACTAAATTGCCTCTTATTATTGGAGCAATTAAGCTGTTACAAATAAGTGGCTCTTGGGCACCTTGATGTATCCATATGATATCTGCAGTTGTTAAATCTATACAATATAATTGTTTATTTACTGTTAATACCAACATTAAATTGTTATGTATTAATGGTGGTGCTTTAACTATATCAGGTAGTTTTTTATTTAAAATTTCAGTTCCATTACTAGCATTAAGTATAACTATGTTTTTACTACCATAACTAATATAAAGCCTTCCATTATTAAATAGTATACTTCCTCCATCGAATTTTTTTCTATTTCTATATTGATGCTCTAGTTCTTTTATCCAAACTTTTTTCATATTGCTGAGGTTATAGCAAACTACTTGTGCATAATCATTTAGTACAAAGAGCTTATCTTGTACAATAATAGGCGGTGCTGATATGAAATCAGATAACTTTATTTTGTTAAATGTAATAAATTCTTTAATAGCAACATTACTAGTATTGGTATTATTCCAATTATGTATAGAAATTGCAGTTGGCAGCGTTACTTTACCAGCACTAATTTCTGCTTCTGGGGATGCTAAATTAGCTGAAGATTCAATACTATAAACAGTAGTATTTGATAGCATTAAAGATAATAATGATATTAACGATAATTTTTTATTCATAAAAACCTATTTTAACTGAATTTTAACTTCAAACTATAACTTATTAATTCTGCATGTTGACTTCATAACTTTGTTTTAACATTTTAGCCTGAGATTTTAAATTCCAGGAAGCATGTTTACTTTTTATAATTGCATTCAAACACTGTATAGATTTATTATCATCACCGTTTTCATGAACCCAAATAGCGTAGTAAATCGAAGCGATAGCCCAAAAAGGCATGGCTGCACTAAATTCTGAAAAAAGCTGCTCTATTAATTTAGATTGTAAATTATAATTATTATTATTATTACCATCTTGTTGAATAGTATCAATAGCCATAGCTAACAGATTTAATCTAACATATGATTTAGTAATATCACTATAATTTTTTTTTGCTAAAATCTCATCTGCTAACTGTTTAACTTCAGTAAAGCTACCATAATTAATCTTATGATTTAATAATTGGATATGAGCTAATTCTTGAAGTTTAGTATTATAATTAGATAGTAAAAAATCTTCTAAATTTTGAACAATTAACTCATCGCTATTTGATGGATCTAGTAATTCTATCAATATATCAGTTATTCTTTGGTGATAAGCCTCTTGTTTTGCATTATAGAAGTTATTTGCTATCATTGCTATTACTATAAGAAGTGATAAACTAAGTACTACTAATAAAAACTTTTTATAGTATAGCAGGCATTTTTGATAATGATCAGAAGCTTTAATTTCTTGTAGTATATCCACCATGCAATTATCTAAATAATTTATACTATTAATGTTTATCTTATAACAAAGATGAAGCTACTTTAATTAAGTCTGCTATTCTTTTGCAAGATATTATAATATAAATACTATGTAAAGTATATGCATTTTACTAAGTTAAACTTAACTTGATTGTATGATTATATTCTTAATGTTATCTGAAGCTAGAGTTATTATAGTTATTTGTTTGTTATTTATTAATTAAAATGTCTTGCAGCACAGAGTAAAGTATGATATAGCTTAGTTAGATATACTGGTTTTGTTATTTATTAACTAAATATTATAAATAATATTAAAGATTATAGATATTTTTTAGCATTAAATTTATACTTAAAGTCTAATGCAACATTAAACTAAGGATTATAATACTTGATTATGGAAACAAAGCAACATCAACAATTTAAGATTGGTGATAAAGTAGTTTATCCATCTCATGGAGTAGGCGAAGTAATAGGCATTGAAAATTATGCATTCCGTGAAAAAGAGTTCAAAGTATATGTTGTTTCTTTTCCAATGGATAAAATGACTTTAAGAGTACCAATCGATAGCCAAAATTCTTCAGGGTTAAGATCAATCAGTTATAAAACTAACATTGATAAAATATATAAAATATTATGTAGTCAGTCACAGCCAGGCAACAAAATGTGGAGTCGTCGTGCTCAAGAATATGAAAATAAGATTAATTCCGGTGATTTATGTTCCATTGCAGAGGTAGTTAGAGATCTTTATAAAAATTCTGAAATTGATCGCTCATATAGTGAAAGATCAATTTATGAATCAGCATTAACTAGGCTTGCAAGAGAGTTATCTATTTTGGAATCTTTGAAATATGAAGAAGTCATCGAAAAAATAACAGAAACTATAAAAAATAAAAACACTATGTAATAGCATACTATAAGAATTTGTGATCGTGAATGTTATTGGTATTGAGTCTAGTTGTGATGATACAGCTATTGCTGTAGTTAATAATAATAGAAAAATTCTTGCTAATATAGTTCTTTCCCAGCATGCTGAGCATCTTCCTTATAATGGAGTTGTGCCTGAGATTGCAGCTAGGTCTCATTTAAAAAATTTGAAATATGCTATGGAGGAAGCTTTAAATCAGGCTCAAGTTAATTTAACAGCGATTGATATAGTTGCAGCTGCTTCAGGACCAGGTTTAATTGGAGGAGTAATAGTAGGTTCAGTATTTGGACATGCAGTTGCTAGCACGTTAAATAAAACTTTTTTTGCGATAAATCATTTAGAAGGTCACATATTAGCAGTGCGGCTAAGCAACAACAATATCAGCTTTCCTTATTTGTTGTTACTTATTTCAGGTGGGCATTGCCAATTTATTGCAGTATTTGACGTTGGTAAATATAAAATCTTAGGACAAACTATCGACGATGCTGTTGGTGAAGCATTTGATAAAACCGCTAGGTTATTAAATCTCAAATATCCTGGAGGGCCAGAAATTGAAAAATTGGCTATCAAAGGCAATCCACACAAATATTCTTTACCATTATCAATGATAACTAAAGCTGGCTGCAACTTATCATTTTCAGGATTAAAAACAGCAGTTAAGCAATTGATATTTAGTATCGACTCTTTATCTGAGCAAGTAATTTATGATATATGTGCATCATTTCAATATACTGTAGTTCAGATTTTAAAACACCGTAGTATTAATGCTATTAAATTGTTTGAAAGTTGTTGCAATAGCAATAGTAAAATTAATAAAAAAAAATATTTTGTTATATCTGGTGGAGTAGCAGCTAATCAGTATTTGAGGCAAGAAATATTTGATTTAGCTAGTGCATATGGATATTATGGCGTTGCTCCACCTAGTAATTTGTGTACTGATAACGGAGCAATGATAGCTTGGGCAGGAATAGAAAGATTCCACTCAAATTTACTTAACAGTGATTTTATTCCAAGAGCTAAATGGTGCGTTGAACATCTTTAACTTAATAGTCTATTCATGAATACAAAAAACATAAAGTATTTTACTACTAATTTGACTCGAGCGATAAAGATAGTTAACGAATTACAACAAAAATATAATATTTTACCACTTAGTAATCAAAATGAATGCAGTAGTATTGAAACTATAATAGTTATTGGTGATGATGGTGTATTTTTACAGGCTTTAAAAAATTTTCTGCATTTAAAAGTAGGATTTTATGGCATTAATGTAGGAAATTTAGGGTTTTTAATGAATAGCTATAACTGTAAACATGACTTAATAGAACAAATTTACTTTGCTAAACAGTCACTATTAATCCATTACAAGCAACGGTATCTCATAATGATGGTACTGAAGAAAAAATCTGTTTCGCTTTTAACGAGTGCACTGTTCTAAGATATAGCTCTCAAGCAATTAAGTTAGATATTAAAACTAATAATGTATTTCGGCTTAGTTTGTTTGGAGATGGCATATTAGTAGCAACAGCAGCTGGTAGTGCTGCCTACAATTATGCAGCAGGCGGAATGATTTTACCATTATCAGCAAATTTATTATCAATGACTGCAATATCTCCATTTAGGCCAAAGGGCTGGCATGGAGCATTAATACCTAATGATCATAGTATTGATATTGCTATACATAATTGTACAGTAAGACCAGGATATTTTACAGCTGATTTACAAGAAATTTATAATGTGACTGCTATAAACATTAGAGAAGCCAAAAATAAGCAAGTCAAATTACTTTTTAATGCTGAAAGTGATTTAACATATAAATTGCTTACAGAACAATTTAAGTTTTGTACGTAAAATTTAACTTTCAGTGAATATATATCTCAAAATACTAATATAAGTTAAGAATACTAGAAAAGTATATAATTCTTAAAAAAAAGATGCATAATCTGTATTCAATGTTGTTAAGAAAAGAGATTGAAACTCTGTATGCTCATAAGTTTGCCTATAGAAAAACTGGTCTTGTAAGGCAGATAGAATCAGTATGAAGAGGAAAAATAGGTTTTGCATAAGAGTTATTATGTGACCTATATTCGGTCTTTTGAATAACAATTGTAGAATAATTTATAAAAAAATTATTTTCTAAAACTACCTAACTATAGCTGTATTTTTGGAGGCAGAAAGTGCAACATATAGTACTCGATATTATAACCGATGGTTGTAATTTTACTAAAAATAACAGTGCCAATTAATGACACAATTTTTTACCATTTTATTGGAAATTTTATACCAGCAGAGTGGAAGGATCTGATTGGAGATAATAGAAAAGCTTTAAGCAGAACCTCTAAACAACTCCTATCATTCATAGTATTTATACTGTAGCGCTATTATAACAACGATATATAGGAATTACAGGAGAGTTATAAGCTTTTTGAGGATAAGTTAAATGTTTGTCAACGCAAGGTTAGGCAAGGCTTAGTAGAATTAAGAGACACAGGTTTTATTGAAGTTGAGAATAGGACAACAATAAAAATAACCTTAAATAGCGTAATACTCCATGTGTCATACCCTAGTGAAAAAGGTTGAAAGTCATATTCAATCTAAAGAAGAAGAAAAGTTAATTTTTGTTAACTTTCGCACTTTATAGAACCTGCTATTAACTTGTGTTAACTTTTATTAATTTTTGTAATTAATATTCAACCTTAACTGTAATTAAATTTGCAAAATTTGTCAATATTATAAAAAAATTAATGCAAAAGGTCGAATATAAGGAGAATAAATTTAGGAAATTTAGCACTAATTTTTAATTCAGAAGTTGAACTAATGATCAAGAAACGCATACAACCTAAGGGTAAATCAAGCGTTTTTCAATTCAGATGTATTATGAATGAATTAATATAAAAAAATTGCTATAAAACAAGCATAATTATTTGATCAGTTATTTAACCACAGTGTAATATTTATTAATAATATACATAAATTATATAGTAATTATGTCTTCAATAGTATTAAAGTTTACAAATAGATTACTAAGTAAAATAGACACTCCGAATGAAAAAATAACAATAGTTTATAGAGATGAAACTGAAAGAGGACTTGTTTTAAGAGTGTCGAGTAGTGGAACAAAAATCTTTTATTTGTACAAGAAATATAAAAACCAGGGGCTAAAAATAAAAATAGGACCATATCCAGATTTATCAGTTAGAGACGCTAGAAAAAAAGCAAGGGAACTCAAGACATTACTGGCGAAAGACATAGATCCGAGAGAAGTAAAACGTAAGAAATATATAGAGGAAAATGAGAAGCGTATAAAAGAAAAACAAGATATAACATTTGAAGAGCTGCATAATAAGTATATTGAAGAGTATAGCAAAATATATACTGAACACTGGAAACAATACGCTGCAAAAATATATAATCATGCAAGTCAATCATTATACTCCAAAAAGATTAATAAGATTGAAAAAAATGATATTGAAAAAGTATTTAACAACATAACTAAAAAGAAGCAATATGGAGGAGCAAATCAAGTCCTGAAAGGTATACAAAGTATATTTAATAAGGCAATAAAATGGGGGTTAATAGAAAAAAACCCTGCACTAGGAATAGAGAAACATAAAATGCAAGCGAGAGAACGTCGTCTAACTTACGATGAAATACCGAAATTTTTACGAGTAGTAAAGAAAGACAAGAGCGAGATAATCAAATG
>NZ_LANP01000024.1 GCF_000964595.1 Orientia chuto str. Dubai
CTTGAGGTAAACAATCCATATCAGTTTATAATTGCAAATAGCTCATATAAAAAATATCTAAAGTTTTTGTACGGAAAAGTAGATTTTATGAAGGCTATAAAGTAACTTTTGGCTTCTTGCTTCTTTTGGCAGTCTATCGTTTTGTAGTAAAAAAGCTGAGTAAAATCATACTTAGTTATATGGAATTTGATAGTTATATTATTATATTAATAGAGTAATATATCTATTTCACTATTGTTACAATGTTATGTCAAACTTATACCATATACTTCATAAACTCCCAGCTATAGAACATGAAGATATGATGGTTGAGTATGAAAACTTAGCTCAAGCGTTGGTACAATCTGGTAAGTTACGAGTTGATGCTGAACCAAAAAGCAATTTTATTCGCTTATCTGAGCCTAGCTTAAATATTAACATCGCTATTTCAAATGAAGAACTTAATGAGCCTAATCTTCAAGAGTCTACTAAAACAATGTTAATGAATATCTATAAAAAAAAAATAGCAGATGAAGAAAAGGCATTGCATAAGGTTAATCAAATAGTAGAAACTTTACAAAAAAAAATGGCTATGCAGCTTATAATAGAAGCTGAACTGCTACTTAAATTAGCAAGGTTATTTGTACAGTCAGCACACCCAATAGTAATCCATTGGTTATTACTAGAAAGAGTAGAAGTATTTATATCATATTCAAACCAGATAGGAGATGTTATGGATATTGCAACATGGAAATATGCTGGCCAAAATAGCGGTATGCAAAGTACTAATGTAAATAATATGGCAATATATGTTTCCTGTGGTGGAGATCCATTCTCTTTTCCTAAACGCTATCAAAAACAATCCATTTTCGGTGACGGATGGCCAGCAATAGCAAGGCTGCAAATTATTGCAGCACAAGAATTAGGACATTATGCTGATATTTACCGTGACCTTAATGGCAATATTGTTGGCCGACATTCAGTTAATTCATCGTTTACTAATGCTAAACCTAATGTTTTACGTGCAAGGCGTAGTGATTTATTCAGGTGTTATGAAATTTTACAAATTCTGGAAAATTCAGGTCTGAATAGCTTGATCTCTTATGAAAAAGCAGTCAAGTTTTATTATAAAAATAAAATTATGGGAATTAGACTGTTATGGGCTAAACTATTAAGTTTCTTTTACAAAAAAAGACTTTTTTTTATGACAAAAAAAAAGTCTTTTATATTTATTCAAGTATATAAAGATGAACAATATTCTGGCCTAATGTTAAAAGCAATGATTCTCGATATGATATTTAACTTAGAACCTAAAGCTGATGTGTATAAAAGAGATGATCCAAATGCTGAAGAGGCTATTGCTTGTGTTGAAGCTTTAGCAAGAGTTCCACAACAAGTAATAAAATGGGGCCATATAACTACAATGGCAATAATGCGAGATCTATATTACATTTATTATAAGCAAGTAATTCCTTCGCTCATTGATAGATATCAGAATGTTACAGGACAATCTTATATGCGAAATTTAGATTATGTTAATACAACTATTAGATATAAACTAAAGAAACTATTTATGTTTTTTAAAAAAGATTCTTTACCATCACGTGAAGTTTAAAAAAATTTACATTATAATTGATATTTGACTATATATATTAAATAGTGTTTAATATAATTAAACGTTAAAAATATACAGGAAGATGAAATACTATTTATTATTAGAAGAAGAAATCAAGCAAGTAACTAGAATTAATAACATTATTAACCTGTTATATTGGGACCTTTATACATACATGCCAGTTAATACTGGTACAAGTAGAGGAGAAGATATTGCTACTTTAACTACAATAGTATACAACATATTAAATTCTAATAAAGTTTCTGATCTTATTTCTAAAGCGAAAGAAGAAACTACTCAGCTTAATCAATGGCAAATAGTTAATTTAACATTAATCGAAAAAAAGGTTATAGAAAGTAAGTATATAGATTTTAATCTCCAAAAGGAGTACATACTTGCAGCAACTCAAGGTGAATTAATATGGAGACAAGCAAAAAAAGAAAATAATTATGAACTATTTAAGCCCTATTTGCAGCGAATATTAAATTGCATTAAAGCAATAGCTAGCATTAAGTCTAAAATCTTTAATTGCACTATGTATGATAGTTTACTTGATATATATGACTATGGTAGAAAAGTAACTGAAGTTAAGGAAATTTTTTCCTCTATAAAGCAAACAATACCTGGCTTAATTCATAAAATAGTTGAAAAGCAAAATCATGAAATAATCTTACCTCTTACAAATCAGGTCAGTATTTCAACACAGGAGCAAATTTGCAAAAAGATTATGCAAATCTTAGGTTTTGATTTTACTAAAGGAAGGATTGATCAGTCAGCTCATCCTTTTTGCCGTAGTATGTTTGATGATATAAGAGTAACAACAAGATACAATGAACATAATTTTCTTACTGGAATAGAGTCAATAATACATGAGACAGGTCATGCATTATATGAACAAAATTTTATACCTCACTACAAATACCAGTTTGTAGGACAAAAAAGAAATATGTCACTGCATGAAAGTCAATCACTACTTATGGAAATGCAAATTGGAAAGTCTAGAGAATTTATTGAGTTACTTACAATTGTACTTAGGGATGACTTTAATTTCAAAGGTCCAGAATATTCTAGTAATAATTTATATAAAATACTAAATAGAGTTACCCCAAGTTTGATAAGAGTTGATGCTGATGAAGTAACATATCCGATGCACATAATTTTAAGATTTGAACTCGAAGAAGCACTTATTAATGGCGATATTACATTAGATGAACTTCCATCTTATTGGAATGATGGTATGAAAAAGTATTTAGGTATTTACCCTACTTCAGATAGTACAGGTTGTATGCAAGATATACATTGGTCAGCTGGAAAATTTGGCTATTTTCCTACTTATACTATTGGTGCTATTATAGCTAGCATGCTTATGAAAAAAATAAAAAGTATTTATCCAAATATTAATTCTAATATTGCTATAGGTAACTTCAACAATTTATATCAATTCCTAAATGAAAATATTAGGTGCTTTGGTTCATTATATAAAACCGATGAACTTGTTAAAAATGCTACTTCAGAAAATAGTGTTAGCCCTGAAATATTTTCTAAGTATATAGAAAACAAGTATTTGCATTAAACTTTTTGTTATAAAGTAATTTATTACAGATTAGTATAAATTGGAAAGTTATTGCATAGCTTTTGTACTTGTTGTATTGTTCTAGCAGTAACCATATTTAAGCTATTTTCAAGCTCTGCAATAGTGATATTTTCACCTCTTTTTGTAAGTTTAATCCTTGTAATATGGTCTAAAATATCAGCAATATATTCTCCTACCATTATAAACTCATTTTCTTTAAATCCTCTAGTAGTACAGGCTGGAGTTCCTAGTCTAATACCAGATGTAACAGTCGGAGCGGTAGTATCAAATGGAATTACTTGCTTGTTACAAGCAATTCCAACTACATCAAGCAAATATTCAGCTTCTTGCCCTGTAATATTCTTATCTCTTAGATCCACTAGTAACATATGATTATCTGTTCCACCTGTTAAAATATTATATCCCCTACTCTGCAATGACTTAGCTAATGCCTGTGCATTTAATATTACTTGACTAATATATTCTTTATATTGCGGCATTAATGCTTCAGAAAAAGCAACAGCCTTAGCAGCAATAACATGCATTAATGGTCCACCCTGCAAACCTGGAAACACAGCAGAATTAATTTTTTTACTTATTGATTCATCATTAGTTAAAATCAATCCACCTCTTGGCCCCCTTAAAGTTTTATGAGTAGTACTAGTGATAACATGGGCATATGGTATAGGACTAGAATGATACCCTGTAGCTACTAACCCAGCAATATGAGCAATGTCTGCAAAAAGATATGCTCCTACTTTATCAGCTATGTCTTTAAATATACTGAAATCGATCTTTCTAGAATAAGCTGAGTAACCAACAATTATCAGTTTAGGCTTATGTTGTTTAGCTAGCGTTTCAACTTCATTATAGTCAATTAAAAAGCTATCACTATTAACACAGTAATGAACTATATTAAACCACTTACCAGAAAGATTAGGTTTAGCTCCATGAGTTAAATGCCCACCACTATTTAAATCCATAGCCAAGATTGTATCTCCAGGCTTCAATAAAGCTAAAAATACTGCTTGATTTGCTTGAGAGCCAGAATGCGGTTGAACATTAGCATAATCGCACTTAAAAAGTTTTTTAACTTTACTAATAGCTAGATTTTCTATCTCATCAACAAACTTACATCCACCATAATATCTTCTATTAATATATCCTTCCGCATATTTATTTGTAAGAATAGAACCTTGAGCTAACATAACATTCTGACTAACTAAATTTTCTGATGCTATTAATTCTATTGTCGATTGTTGCCTATATAATTCCTTAGCAATTATACCATTTATTTCTTTGCACATTTTTTTCAACTTATTTATTTTTCAAAAAATACTAGTTAATAATTGTCATTATTTATATCTTCACTACCATTATTACTATAATCAGTGTCTTTAATAGTATCAATTGAGACCACTTTTTCATCCTTAGAAGTTTTAAATAATATAACTCCGCTAGTGCTACGACCAGTAATTCTTACGCTATTTAATTGACATCTTATAATCTTTCCACTACTAGTAATTAGCATTAATTCATTATCTTGACAAGCAGGTAATACACTAACAACCATTCCAGTTTTAGGCGATACATTCATGTTTGCTATCCCTTTTCCACCTCTATTAGTAACTCTATATTCATAAGCTGAACTAAACTTACCATAACCATTTTCTGATACTGTTAAGATAAATTCCTCATTGCTAGCCATAGTTAATACTTCATTTTCAGTTAAGTCATATTGTGAAAGATTAAAGTTCTGTTGTAGCAATTTATTTTTAGCAATCAACAAGCGATCATTTACTGATAAATTTAAGTATTTTTCTCGCACCTCAAGACTATAATTAATTCCTTTTAAAATAGTCATTGATATAACTTCATCATTCTCAGCTAACCGAATAGCCTTAACTCCATCAGAAGTGCGGCTTTTAAAAACTCTTAAATCTTTTACCGGAAACCTAATAGCTTTACCATTTTTGGTTGCCAGCAATACATGATTATCCTCATCACAAGATTTTACTGAAATTAACCTATCACCTTCGTCAAGACGAATCGCAATTTTACCATTCGAAGCTATATGTTTAAAGTCAGATAAATCATTTCTCCGAATATTACCATGCTTAGTTGCAAAAATAATGTATTTTTTGTCAGATTCATTACTACCTTCTATAGGCATTGGCATAATATTAGTGATAGTCTCATTTTCTTTAATAGAAAGCATATTAATAATTGGTCTACCTTTAGATTGAGGAGTACCTAAAGGTAATTTATATACTTTTAAAGTATATACTTGCCCAATATTCGAAAAGAAGAGAATAGACGTATGAGTATTTTCTATAAACAAATGAGTAACAATATCTTCATTTTGAACTGATGAACCAATTCTTCCCTTCCCTCCTCTTTTTTGAGCACGATAGGTTGCTAAAGGCACCCTTTTTATATAACCTGCTAATGTAACAGTAACTACTACTTCTTCCTCAGGAATTAAATCTTCAACATCATGTTCGAATTCTTCATTTTCAATTGTAGTAAGACGGGCTGTAGCAAATTGATCTTTAATTTGATTTAGCTCAAATTTTATTATTTCAAGTAGTTTTTCCCTTGAACCTAAAATTTCAAGATATGATTTAATTTCCTTTTCTAAACTGCCTAATTCTTCCTCAATTTTAGTTTTTTCAGTATTTGTTAAACGTTGTAATCTTAATTCCAATATAGATTTAGTTTGCTGCTCAGTTAAAAAACATTGTCCTCCTTCTTTTAAAACTGCCCTGTCATCAACTAACTTAACAAGATCATATACATCACTAATATTCCACATTCTAGCTGTTAGCCTACTTTTTGCTTCATCCGAATTGGAAGACGATCTTATAATTTTAATTACTTCATCAATATTGCTAACAGCAATAATTATACCTACTAAAATATGAGCTTTATCCCGAGCTTTATTTAGCAAAAATATAGTTCTTCTAGTAACAACTTCTTCACGGAAATTAACAAAAGCAACAATAACATCCTTTAATGTCATAGTTTTGGGAATGCCTTGATCCAAGGCTAGCATCATAACATTAAATGTAGTTTGCAAATTTGTATACGAATATAATTGATTCAGAATAAGATCAGCATTGGCATGCTTTTTAAGTTCAATTACTACTCTTACACCAGATTTATTTGATTCATCTCTAATATTATTAATACCTTCAATTCTTTTATCATTAGCAAGCTCAGCAATTTTTTCAACTAAATTAGCCTTATTTACCATAAAAGGTACTTCCGTAATAATAATAGCCTGTTTTAAACTATCATCCTCAATATCAATTTTACCTCGAACAACAATTTTACCTCTACCAGTATTATATGCAGACTTAATTCCTAATGTGCCAATAATTTGCCCACCAGTAGGAAAATCTGGCCCCTTAACTAATTCTATTAGCTCAATAATTGTTATATCGTTATTATCGATATAAGCACAGCAAGCATCTACTACCTCACTCAAATTATGAGGAGGAATATTAGTTGCCATTCCTACTGCAATTCCTCCTGTACCATTTACTAATAAGTTGGGAAATCCTGCTGGAAGAACTTTTGGCTCTTGTTCTAGGCCATCATAGTTAGATTGAAAATCAACAGTATCCTTATTAATATCCTCTAATAAGCTATGCGTAGCTTTCTTTAAACGAACTTCAGTATAACGACTAGCTGCAGCAGCGTCTCCATCCATAGAACCAAAATTCCCCTGACCATCTACTAATGGTAATCTTAGAGAAAAATCCTGAGCCATTCTAACCAACGAATCATATACAGCTAACTCTCCATGAGGATGATATTTACCTATTACATCCCCAACAACTCTTGCAGACTTACGATATTGTTTGTTATAATAGTAGCCAGATTCATACATAGAATATAGTATACGCCTATGTACAGGCTTTAACCCATCCCTGACATCAGGTAGCGCACGACTTACTATTACGCTCATAGCATAATCTATATAAGAGCGCTGCATTTCCTCTTCTAGGCTAATAATGTTTATATTCGATTCTTTATAATCTTGTTCAGACAAAGCAGTTCCATTTATTTAAAAAAATCAATTTATTAAACTAATATATATTATTATTTTTACCAAGCATATTATTTTAGAATAAAACATTTAGATAATTAAATTATTATAAACTTGCTCTGAAAATTCATAGTTACAAAACACCCGCTGCACATCACTATCATCATCTAAAGTATTGATTAATATAACCAGTTTTTGAGCTTTCTCAATATCTGATATTAAAATAGTATTGCGGGGTTTCCAGCCTATATATGACTCAGCTGGATAACCAAATTTTTGAGCCAATTCTTCCACAATATTAGCAAAAAGTTTAATTGGAACATACACAACATGATATTCTTCATCAGATTCAATATCTTCTGCCCCAATTTCAATAGCAATATCAAATAATTTTTCACTAGTACTAACTTTTGATTTAAATTTTATTATTCCTAAACGCTCAAACAAAAAACTTGCATTACCAGTTCCAACTAAATTGCCACCATTTTTACTAAAAATTGCCCTAACATTTGCTGCAGTACGATTTGTATTATCTGTTAAAGCTTCGACTATAACCGCAATTCCATCTATGATCCCTTCATATGTTATTTCAAAGTAATTCTCATGATTCTCTTTATTAACAGCCTGAGCAATAGCTTTTTCAATTTTATCTTTAGGTAAATTATTAAATTTAGCAGCTGCAATTGCAGTTCTTAATCTTGGATTATATTGAATATCTACTCCAGACTTAGCGCTAAGGAATATCTCCCTGACTAAACTAGCAAACAGCTTAGCTCTTTTTTTATCTTGAGCTCCTTTACGATGCTGAATATTCTTAAACTTTGAGTGACCAGCCATCAGTTTAGTTAATATTAATTAAATAGTAAATTGATTTTGTTATTATCTAAATTAATATGAGAAAATAACTGTTTTAGCAATTTCCAATATCTATCCACACATAATTAACAAGATTTTTAAGAAAAAATCAAATATTTCTAATACAATCAAACCCTAATGATAAAAGCATATTTCTTGTTTCAAATAATGGTAATCCCATTATATTGGAGCTAGAACCACGCATAAATTGAACAAAGCACTGCCATATACCTTCCATCGAATGTCCGCCAGCTTTATTCAAACCTTGCTTAGTTATAACATAAGCAGCTATTTCTTGAGATGTTAATCTTTTTACTTTTACAATAGACTCAACTGTTCTTGTATTAAAGGCAATAATATTATTATTTTTAACTTTAATAACTTTTACTCCAGTAAAAACCTTATGTCGTCTGCCAGATAGCATTTTTAAGCAATATTCAACATCTAAATCTGTCATTGCTTTTGGTAAAATACGCCTTCCTACAGCCGCCACCGTATCAGCAGCAATAATATATCCATTCTCTATACTTTGCGCTATTGTATTTGCTTTTTGTATAGCTAATCTTAAAGCTAAGTTTTTTGGTAGCTCTGCAGGTAAATGTGTCTCGTCAATATTAGCTGAAATAACTTGAGATGGAACAATATTAATTGCTTTAAGTAGCTTTAATCTGGATTCAGATTGAGATGCAAGTATAATAGGCATTAAATCCATAGAATAAAACCAGTATAATTATTTAGATTCTTTTATTATTTTGTGACGATGTGTAATTCTCCCCATATTAGGATTATAATAAGGACTAATTTCAACATCTACTTTATCCCCTCTTATAATTTTAATATGATGCATTCTTATCTTACCGCTTATATATGCTGTAATAACATGATCACTACCAGATAATTTTACTTTAAACTTAGCTTCCTTAGGTAAAACTTCAATAACTTCTCCAGTAACTACAATAGTATCTGTTTTTGCCATAATTTAATTATTATGCATATTATTAAAAAAACCACCATTAATTTTTGTTAATTAGTTAATAATATCACTTAAAGAGTATAAGTAATACATGGCTCCCCGGGCTGGACTCGAACCAGCGACCAAACGGTTAACAGCCGTTTGCTCTACCACTGAGCTACCGAGGAATTATAATTATGTAACTTATAGCAAATATTTCTACTTAAGTCTAGTGTTTTTTATTATACATAGCGTTTTATCTTACAGATATATTTATTGATATATTTTATATAACCATCATTCTCTAAAATACTCCTTTAGATATGTTCCTGTAATACTTTGATCATTAAAAGCTACCTGCTTTGGGGTACCAGAGGCAACTATTACTCCTCCTTTATCACCGCCTCCTAAACCAACATCTATTATATAATCAGCACTTTTAATTACATCTATATTATGCTCAATAACTAATACTGTATTACCTTTATCAACTAACTTATGTAGTATTTGTAATAGCTTATCAATATCTTCAAAATGTAATCCTGTAGTTGGCTCATCTAAAACATATAGCGTCTTACCAGTAGAACGCTTTGATAATTCTTTTGCAAGTTTTACACGTTGAGCTTCACCTCCTGACAGAGTTGTAGCAGATTGTCCGATTTTAATATATCCTAAACCAACATCATTTAATGTTTTTAATTTATCGCAAATATGCTGGGAATCACCAAAAAATTTTATAGCTTCTTCAACTGTCATACTCAGTACATCAGCTATAGACTTTCCATTATATTTAACTTCTAATGTTTCTCTATTATAACGTTTACCATCGCACACATCACAGTTAACAAATACATCAGGCAAAAAATGCATTTCTATCCTAGTTAATCCGCATCCTTCACATGCCTCACAGCGTCCTCCATTAACATTAAATGAAAACCTACTACGTTTATACCCTCTATCCTTAGCTTCCTCTAGCTCACTGAACCAATCACGAATACAGTCAAATACTTCAGAATAAGTAGCAGGATTAGACCTAGGAGTTTTACCAATAGGAGATTGGTCTATATTTATTACTTTATCTATATTGTCTAAGCCCATAATAGTGGCATATTCTCCAACATGTATTCTAGTACTAGGTTCAAGTTTTTTTAAAATTGCTTTATACAGAGTATTAACAAGTGTTGATTTTCCACTACCAGAAACTCCAGTTACTACTGTAAAGGTGCCAAGAGGAATTTTTACATTAACGTTTTTTAAATTATGAGCTCTAGCTCCTTTAAGCTCAATAAATTTATTATTATTCCCTGCTCTTATATTACTTGGAATAGGTATAAATTTTTTACCACTCAAATATTGTCCGGTAATACTTTCAGAAACATTAATAATATCCTTCACTTGCCCTTGAGCTACTATCTTTCCACCTTCAGCTCCAGCGCTAGGGCCAATATCTATAATATGATCAGCCTCTAGCATAATTTCTTTGTCATGTTCAACAACAATAAGGCTATTTCCTAAATTTTTTAAATTCTTTAAAGTAGAAATTAACTTTTTATTATCACTTTGATGTAATCCAATAGATGGCTCATCTAAAATATATATTATTCCACTTAAGCCAGAACCTATCTGCGATGCTAACCTAATACGTTGACTTTCTCCACCAGATAATGTAGTCGATGATCGATCAATTGTTAAGTACTCTAACCCTACATTCTTTATAAAAGATAACCTATTCTTAATTTCCCTTATAACCAACTTTGCAACAACTCTTTGTTTTTCTGTAAGACTATGCTCAAGCTTAGAAAGCCAATCATAAGCATCAGATATCCGCATCTGCGCAACTTCACTAATATTTAGATTAGCAATCTTAACACATAAAGACTCTGGAGCAAGTCTACTACCACCACAAGCTCTACAGTTTCCTTCAACTTGATAACGCGACAATTCATCTTTTAGCCACTGAGTATTAGCTTGACAATATTTTTCCTCTAAACTAGGTATTATTCCACCAAATGGCTGAACTATAATCTTAGGCCTAGTTTCACTATTATATTCAAACTTTATTTTTTCATTTCCTGATCCATAAAATAAAATATTTTTTACTTTATCGCTGAGCTTTTCAATTGGATCATTAAGACTAAAGTTATAATGTTGTGCTAAAGCACTGAAAGTATCTTTAAAAAAAGAAGAGTCGTTATTAGCCCATGGTAAAATTGCACCTTGAGCAATTGATAGCGAACTATCTGAAACAATTAGCGAAGGTGAAAAAACCATCTCCTTACCTAGTCCTTTGCATATATTACAAGTACCAAATGGGCTATTAAATGAGAAAATACGAGGTTCAATTTTTGGTAACTGAAGTCCCGAAACTGGACATGAGTACTTTTCTGATAACACTACAACATCCTGATCTTGAGCACTATATTGGATATCAATATTGTGTACAGCAACAGAAGACACTTTTCTAGCATGAATTACTCCATTAGATAACTGTAAAGCTGATTCTATACTAGAATTTATCTTATCGCGTAATGCAGAGTCAATAACTAACTGATCAACTACTACCGAAATATTATACTTCTTTTGTTTATCTAATACAGGTAAACTATCTATTTCATACTCATAATTATCAATTATTAATTTTAAAAATCCCCGCTTTTTGAATTTTGATACTTCTCTACGCAATTCACTATTATATACTTGGACAAGTGGAATAAGTATATAAACCTCTATACCATGGAATAAATTACATATAATATCGACCATATCAGACACTTTTTGCCCCTGAAGTGGCAAATTAGTAGCTGGGGAATGTGCTATTCCTATTTTAGCAAATAGCAGGCGTAAATAACCATATATGTCAGTAATTGTACCAACTGTTGATCTAGGATTACGAAAAACAGTTTTTTGATCTATAGCAATAGCTGGAGATAGACCAGTAATAGACTTAACATCTGATTTATTTTGCAGCGAAAAAAATTGCATATTTCGCACTGGAAAACCTGCAAGATAAGCCCTTATAGATTCAACATATATAGTATTATATACTAAAGATGATTTTCCAGAACCACTTTTTCCAGTAACAACTACTAACTTATACTTGGGAATATCTACATCAATATTTTGAAGATTATGCTCCCCTGCACCTCGTATTTTAATATAATTAGTCATGCATATTTATAATTTTTTGCAATAATGCAGGGTTAATTATTATGAGTGGCATAATCATTTAATTTATACTTGAAATCATAATTATAATATATTAAACAGTCAATTAATTTTCTGATAATATAAAGAATTTAAATACATATTTATAGTACTATAATATGTACAAATATCACTATACTAATTTTTTACATTGATATTAAAAAAAACTCAACATAAAACTTAAAGCTAACTATTAATGAGCAATTAATAAAAGCTATTATTAATATTTTTTTAAGAATATTACTTCAGAAGTATTTACACTTGGGTTTAGAATGAAACTTGTAAGGTAATTTATACAGGAAATGAATGGAGAAATTATACTAGACAGTAAAGAAAACAAATACACAAGCTTTCAATTCAATATTCCATTAAAACTTTAGTATGATTCTGAAGTTTAAAAAACAAAAATCAAAATGATATCACGTTTAGAATGTTACAATACAGTTTTTTAGTCAAAAACTATTAAATAAGCTCATCTTAATAAATCAAGATGGTACATTAGAATCTATATGAAGTATAAAGCAACAAAATATGCTAATAAATAGCATATAATTAGTTGTGATAACAAAAAATTAGTTCTAGATTAATGATTAAAACATTGCATCAGAAAAAAAGGATAATTATTAATATACTTACATAGCTTTCTTAATGTCATCTCCTTTTGTCTTTTATACGCTTCTCATTTTTCTTCTATATATTTCTTCGTCTTCTTTCTCTTGGATCTATTCCTTTCGCCATTAATGTCTTGTATTCTTTTGCTTTTTTGCTAGCATCTTTAACTGACAAATCTCGATTCCTCCTTATGTCTTTTTTAATCTTTATTATTAATCTTTAATGCAGCAATAAATGCTGATTGTGGTATTTCAACATTACCAATGTTTCTCATACGTTTTTTTCCAGCTTTTTGCTTTTCTAGTAGTTTTCGTTTTCTAGTAATGTCTCCGCCATAGCACTTAGCAAGTACATTTTTTCTTAAAGCACTAATAGTTTCTCGAGCTATTATTCTGCTCCCAATAGCTGCTTGAATTGCAATTTGAAATAAATGTGCTGGAATTAAATCTTTAAGTCTTTTGCATAATTCTCTGCCTCTAAAATCTGCTTTAGAACGGTGCACAATTATTGATAAAGCATCAACAGGATTCCCATTAACTAATATACTAAGCTTTACTAAGTCACTTTGCTTATAGCTATCTATATGCCAATCAAAACTTGCATATCCCTTAGAGTAAGATTTTAGTTTATCATAAAAATCAAATACTATTTCATTTAGAGGCAATAAATAAACTAGTTTTGCTCTGCCATTTACATAAGTTAAGTCTACTTGTATTCCTCGTTTTTCAGTGCATAAGCTAAGAATAGCTCCCAAATATTGATCTGGTATAAAAATAGTTGCTTTAACCCATGGCTCATTCATAGTTTTTATTTTTTGCATTTCAGGTAAATCTGCTGGATTATGCACATCAATAACTTTGCCATTATTTAAATATATTTTATACATCACACTTGGTGCAGTAGTAATTATATCAAGATCAAACTCTCGCTCTAAGCGTTCTTGAATAATTTCTAGATGTAATAAACCCAAAAAACCACAACGAAATCCAAATCCAAGAGCATTAGAACTTTCTTGTTCAAATTCAAAACTAGCATCATTTAACTTTAATTTTTGTAATGAGTCTTTTAAATTATTAAATTGTGAAGCATCAGAAGGATATAGTCCACAAAATCAACTGGCAAATTTGGGTTAAATCCTGGTAATATTTGAGTACATGGATTTTTATCATCTGTTATTGTATCCCCTACTCTACAGTCGGCAACTTGTTTAATTGCTGCAGTAAAAAAACCTATTTCACCAGTATATAATACACCTGATATTTGTTTTTTAGGAGAAAAAAAACCAATATTTTCTACAGTATAAACTGCATTGTTAGAGCACATTCTAATTCGCATTCCTTTTTCTATTTTACCATCTACGACTCTAACAAGTATTACAACTCCAAGATAAGAGTCATACCAACTATCGATTAATAATGCCTTAAGTTGAGATTGAGAATTACCATTAGGTGGTGGCAACTTATTAACTACTGCTTGTAAAACATCCCTAATACCTAAACCAATTTTAGCAGAAATCATTAGAGCATCACTTGCATCAATACCAATAATATCTTCAATTTGTTGCTGAACCTGTTTTGGATTTGCTGCTGGTAAATCAATTTTATTTAGAACAATTAAAATTTTATGATTATTATCTACTGCTTGATATAAATTAGCTAAAGTTTGCGCTTGAACACCTTGACTGGCATCTACTACTAATAATGAACTCTCGCAGGCTGCTAAAGATCTACTTACTTCATATGAGAAGTCTACATGTCCAGGAGTATCAATTAAATTAAGATAATAGTTAAGATTATCATCGGCCTTATAAACTAATCTTACAGTTTGAGCTTTAATAGTAATTCCTCTTTCTTTTTCTATATCCATTGAATCAAGTGCCTGTGGACACATTTCTCTTTGTTCTAAAGCATTACAAAGTTCCATTAATCTATCAGATAAAGTAGATTTACCGTGATCTATATGGGCAATAATTGCAAAGTTTCTAATTTTATGTTGCATTTTTTGTAGTAATCTTGACTATCTTTATATAAGCAATTTTAAACAGTATCGTTATAATATCAATATGCATTCAAATAAAATCTTTGATTGTATGCTACTTCTTAAATATAATTAACCTAAAAATATATTATATAAATGCAGATAGAACTTAAAGATTACATAAAAGAAACTAGTGAAATTCTAAACTTAATTAGGAGGTCACTTTAACCCAGAAGGGTTAAAATCTCAATTGATTAAGTTAGAGCAAATAGCAGGGGATCATTCTTTATGGAATGATCCCCTGCATGCACACTTAGTTTTAAAAGAAAAAAAACACATAGAAAATAAGTTAACAGCATATAATAAACTTGTTTTATCATTTGATGATTATGTTGAATTAAGTAACTTTGCTATCAAAGAAAATGATATTGAGTTTATTCGTAGTATAGAGCAAGGATGGAAAAAACTTCAGGAAGATGCACGAAAGATACAAATTGAATGTTTATTTACTGGAGATACTGATGGTAATGACTGCTTTCTAGATATTAATGCTGGAGCTGGAGGTACTGAAAGCAATGATTGGGTATCAATGATGTTAAGAATGTATCTAAGGTTCTCTGAAAGTATGAATTTTAAAACTGAAATCATTTACTTATTAGATGGGGAGGAGGCTGGTATAAAATCAGTATCGGTTAAAATTTGTGGCCAAAATGCTTATGGTTGGCTTAAAACAGAATCAGGAGTACATCGCCTCGTTAGAAATTCTCCTTTTAATGCTCTTAATAAAAGAATGACAAGTTTTGCTAGTGCTTGGGTATATCCAGTAATTAATGATAATATTCAAGTTGTTATTGAGGATAAGGATATTAGAATCGATACTTATAGAGCTTCAGGAGCAGGAGGACAGCATGTTAATACTACAGATTCTGCAATCCGGATTACTCATTTACCTACTAAAATTGTTGTACAATGTCAAAATGATAGGTCTCAACATAAAAATAAAGCTGAAGCTATGAGAATGCTAAAAGCTAAAATTTATGAACTAGAACGAAAAAAGCAAAATGAAATCATTAATAATCAAAATGCTGCTAAAACTGATAATAGTTGGGGATATCAAATTAGATCCTATGTTTTGCAGCCATATCAATTAGTTAAAGATTTACGCACTAATGTCGAAACTTCTGATATACAACGTGTATTAGATGGTGATTTAAAAAAATTTATTTATGCTAGCTTAGTACATTTTGATACACTTATTTAATCAAATTTATAGACAAATGATCTTGTTGGATTTATTTCACGAAATTTAAGCAAGATATTTAAACAACTATTATTAAATAGTAATGGCTGTAAGAAACGAAGCAAAGCAAAGCTAAACTTAGCAGGTATAAATCAGCAGAAGAGAAAAAGTATGATGATTATAATACCAGAGTTTTTGGATTAAAAAAGGTTTAAGTATATAGTTTAGGTCTGCTATTTAGATATGAGGAGAGAAGATGCTATAATTAACCTTGTATACTGAAAAAGCTTCAAAAGCGTATCAAATATAAATAAGGATGTATTATGAACAAAATTAGCACAAAAAAAATTGCTAAAAAAGTATAATATAGATTAGCTGTTTAACTAATATTGCATTATAATATATGTGGTAATTAGCTTTGACAGCATTAAAGTTTACAAATTATAAGAGTATCGTGTAGTGGAAAAAAATATTGTTATTTAAAAAGAAATTTAAAAAATATGTGCTAAAAATAAAGATAGAAGAATTTCCAGATTTATCAGTTAAAGAAGCTAGAAAAAGCAACAGAATTAAATATTATTAATTGCGAAAGGAATAGATCCGAGATCAGTAAGCCTATAAAAACAATATATACAAGAAAACAAAGAGATAACATTACAAGATTGGAGCTAATAAAGCTAAAATAGATCCTTTACCTGCTAATAGCTTATTTGAAGCTTTTATTTCTTTTAAAAGATACTTTAACATAACATCCAACAGTTCAGAATCATTGGACTCAAATTTATTAAGAATATTTTTGATAAGGAGCAACAATCTGCAGTGATTTTAAAATTTTTCTCTGAACTGAAAAAAACACTAAGTGCCACATTCAAATGCATGGCCTAAATCGCTTCCGTAATGAATGGAATAGCCATATCAATGATATCAACTCCTTAAAGCATAGCATACTAGATGTTCAATATGAACTTGAGCTAGCATCTTAAGCTAAAAACATTCGCATAATTTTAAAATACTTGATAATGCAGCTAATATAATATATTAATATACATATATATGCGCTAGCGTGATAATAAATTTTTTTAGGGTGTTTTTTTATGTATGAAAATAATTCTGATCAAGCTTCATTAAGCAGTAAATAGTAAACTTAGCTATAGACTTCTTATTTAACAGAGATAGTTAGTAATACTGTAATCTTAGTTGAATTGTGTAATAGTATATATATTTTTACTAAAGCTAAAGATTCGATGAAGATTAGAGTTATGTGCATGGAAACATATAATTAATTTTTGAATAAGGATACAATATCATTAGGAGGTAAAAATGCTTAAAGCTAATTTTCATAATGCTATAAAGAAGAATAATTTGGAAAAAGTACAATATTTTTCTAATAGAGATAGCACTATTATTAATGAAAAAGATAAAGATGGTTGTACTGCTTTACTTATAGCCTTAAAATATAGCAATGTAGAAATTGCTAAGATTCTATTAAACAATATTGCTACTGATATTAATGCAATAGATACTAAGAATAATACTGCTTTACATTATGCTATAAATTGTAACGATAACTTTAAAGAACTAGAGATCGTAAAGCTTCTGCTTGAACGTGGAGCTGACCCAAATGCGAAAGACTGCCGCGGTAATACTCCTTTTTATTATGCTGTTGTTGCTTGGGAGGCTCAATATCATGACCCATTAGCAGAAGCACTTAATTATGTTAAGACTGATAACTACGCATATTATAAAAGCCATATGGAGACTTTTCTTGAGTATGGGGCTAATATTTTTTCCAAAAACATATACCAAGAAACTCCTTTTGCATATGCTTTAGAATATAACCGTAAAGAAGCTATCGACATTATGTTAAAACATACTAAGGCAAAAGTTTTACATATTGCTGTTGCTCACTGCGATCTAAATGCTGTAAAGAATCTTCTTGAATCTAAAGTTAGTGTTAATGAAAAACTTGATAATGGTATGACTCCTTTACATATTGCAGCTTGTAGTGGTAATAGGAATTTAAAAATTATGAAAATCTTGCTTCAGAATATTGCTGATGTAGCTGATGTAAATGCACAAAACGATAGCGGTGATACTCCTTTGCATATAGCTGTTCATGTTTTTAAAAAAAATTCAAGTAATATAAAAGCTTTGTTTCAAAAAGATGATCTAGCAGCTATAAAATTGTTATTGAAATATGGAGCTAATCCTGATAAAAAAGATAATGATGGTAATACATCAGCATGTATAGCTATTATGCTTAACAAGCCTGAAGTTGCGAGTTTTCTGTTTAATCAACATAAAGCTAATATTCACGAAAGCGATAATGATGGTGATACTATTTTACATAAAGCTGTTGTAATTAATAGCACAAAAGCTGTAGAATTTTGCATCACAAAAGGTGCTAATGTGAATGCAACAAATCATCATGGCGAATCTCCATTACACAAGGCAGCTATGCTTAATTATATAGAATGCATACAGGTTCTAACTCAAAATGGGGCTGATGTTAATCAAACTGATAATAGTAGTCGTTCTCCTGCATATTATGCGATTCGCAGTGGTAGCAGTCAAGATGTTATAAAACTTCTAGTTGATAACAATAATAGTGTTGAAGAAGCTGATAATGATCAATCTCTTAATGCTATAGATAGTAGTGTATCTGGAAACACAGATAATAATAATACAGAACAATGTTTAGTTATGTAGCTATAGGCTAGGCTTATTTTTGAATTTGCTTCTAGCTAAACAAAAACTTTCCAATTTGTGAAGTTAGTAAAATTTATAGTTAATTAGGACTGAAATACCTTGTAAAAGAATATTGTAATGCAAAAGCAGGAATAAATGAAATAGCCAAAAAAGATATAAGAAGTTTTGGAGATAGAATAAACCAAATACCATTAGAATTACTGTTGAGTCCGAATATTGGGGCAATTTTCTTTGAGGTATCAGGACAATATTTTATATACTCAACTGAGACATTAAATCAAATAATAGCTCAATATTTTCCAAAAACAAGAGCAGCTATTGGAACAGCTGTAAGCTTAGCTCAAGATGCAGTAGTCTTATCAGCAAAAGCAATATGGGGACAACTTCCAGAAGAAATCAAATTGATATTAACAAACCAGATATTGCTATTTACGAAGAATCAAAAACAGTATATCAAAGATTAACTAAAGACTTACTGGAAGGTCAAAAGGCTCTGTTAGATGCTACTTTAGCAGCTACAACAGTAGAAGTAGTTGCTGGAGTGCAATAGGAACAAAAGCAGCTCTATAAACGAAGCTAATAACATAGTAAAAAGCACTGTATCAGGAAATAAGATAGCTCCTAGTACACAAAAATTACTGTCAGTAGGAAACCTTTAATAAAAGAAGAGCTTGGTCATTCAAAATTACTATCAGTAGCTAAAAATGATGGTATTACTGGAGCTCTTATATTTAAAACTCAAGATAACAAACTTGTTTCCCTATTCAATGTTAAATCAAAAGATTTTGGTAAAACGATAGCTAATGTAAATATTCCTACGGAAAAAATATGTTTAGCAGACTTGAACATCTTGAAGCCAAAAATGTATTTTGGAGATCAAAGTCCACCGATAATACAAACATTAGAACAGAAACAAATATTAGTACCAAAGACACATTATGTTTGTGCTAACTTACCAGAATGTGCATCTATAGTTGAACTAGTTAGTTACGGAAGTAATAAAGGATTAAAGATAGATGTTAAACTGGGTACACAAACACATCATCTATCCCTCAGCAATTTTCAAAAGAAAAGATATTTAATTTTTGTGGAATAGATATTAAAAATGATGTACGAAATAAGATGATTTTATATACTCCAAAAGGATTAGAATTAGCAACGGAAGGAGCAAATATAGCGAGAGAAACATATGCAACAATGGTAAAGCAATTAAATCCAACTCTTACTACAGAAGAAATTAAGATTATTTCAGAGCTAAAAGTACCACCACCAAGTCAGCGCTCAACTCATCTTGGAAGGCATGATAATAGTTATGTTGTTCCAATTAAAAAAATGCTTGATGACTTGTGGGATAATGTAAAGTTAGGAAACTTGAATAAAGAAGAATGTAGAAACGCGATATATGACTTGATGGATGAATTAAGAGAAGATATAAGAGATGGCAGTATTAAACTTAACAAAACAAAATAATATAAGAATATAAA
>NZ_LANP01000025.1 GCF_000964595.1 Orientia chuto str. Dubai
CACTATTACTCCGCACGATAGTTTTGAGGCTGAAGTTTATGTATTAACAAAAGAAGAAGGGGGAAGGCATACTCCATTTTTTCAGAATTACAGGCCTCAGTTTTATTGTAGAACAACAGATGTAACTGGAGAAATAACATTATTATCTGGAAAAGAGATGGTAATGCCAGGTGATCATGCAACATTAAGTATTAATTTAGTAGCTCCAATTGCTATGGATCAAGGGTTATCTTTTGCTATTCGCGAAGGTGGTAAAACTATTGGTGCAGGTAAAGTTTCTAAAATTATAAAATGATATTATAGGTAATTGCAGGTTAGTGATGAGTAGTAAAGATATTAGAATTCGCTTAAAGTCTTTTGATCATGCTTTGTTAGATAGGACTACCTTTGAAATTGTGCGTCTAGCAAAAAGTGCTGGTGCAAAAATTAAGGGAGCTATTTCTTTACCTAGGCGAATTCAGCGTTTTACATTTAATAAATCTCCGCATGTTAATAAAAAATCTAGAGAGCAATTTGAGATTAGAACTCATAAGCGTTTAGTGATTATTACTAACCCTACTCCTCAAACTATTGAAGTTTTAACAAAAATTACCTTAGCTCCAGGTGTTGATGTGCAAATTAATTAGTGCGTATTAAAATGAAAAATATTAGAAGCGGATTGATAGCAGAAAAATTAGGTATGGGTAGTAACTTTGATGAGAATGGTAAAAAGGTTGCTATAACTTATTTAAAAGTAGATATATGCCAAGTTTTATGGCATAAGTTAACTAGTAGTAGTGGATATAATGCCGTGGTTTTAGGTTATAAAGACGTTTCTCCTTTAAAAGTTAAAAAACCCATGCGTTCTATATTTTCTAAGGTGAAAATTAATCCTAAAGCTATAATTAAAGAGTTTAAAGTTGAAAAAGAACAAATGTTAAAGGTTGGTGATATTTTAGATGCTTCATATTTTAGAGTAGGACAATATGTTGATGTAAAAGGTATTCCAATAGGAAAAGGATTTGCTGGGCCAATGAAAAGACATGGTTTTCGAGGGTTGGAAGCAACGCATGGTGTGTCTATTTCTCATAGATCGCATGGATCTACAGGTAATAGAGCTTATCCAGGTCGGACATTTAAGAATAAAAAAATGGCTGGACGTATGGGAGGAAAAAAATTTGTTACTATAGCTAATTTAAGGGTTTATTCTTTTGATTTAGAGAAAAGGTTATTAGCAATACAAGGTGGTATTCCTGGCAAGAAGGGTGCAATAGTTTATATTACTGATGCTGTTAAAAAATTATTACTTTAAGTGTTAGGTAAAATAATGAAAGTAAAAATATATAATTTTCTCCAACAAAAAGCGGAAAAAGAAATTGATCTTAATCCGAATGTTTTTTGTTTAAAGTATAGGCCTGATATTGTAAAATTAGTAATAGGTTGGCAGTTAGCTAAAAGAATGTCTGGGACTCATAGTACAAAAACAATTTCTGGAGTAAGTGGGACAACTAAAAAGCCTTTTAGGCAGAAGGGTACTGGTAGTGCTCGGCAGGGTTCTTTACGTTCAGTTCAAATGAGAGGTGGGGGAGTATCTCATGGACCTGTAGTTAGAAGTCATGAATTTAATATTCCCAAAAAAATACGTAAGCAGGCTTTGAAATATGCATTGTCTTATAAGTTATCTACTGATAAATTGATGGTTGTTAATGATTTTAATATAGGAAGTAGTAAAACAGCTATTTTAAGCGGATTATTGAAAAAATATTGCTATTCTAGTTTTTTTTGTATCGATGACCATAATATAGATAAAAACTTTTTTTTAGCTTCTAGAAATTTATTTAATTTAAATGTTGTAGCTCAAATTGGAGCTAACCCATATGATATCATAAAGCATGATTGTGTGATGATAACTTTAGAAGCTATTAAAAGTTTAGAAATGAGATTAGTAGGATGAATTATAAATTTTATGATTTAATATTAAGGCCTGTAGTTACTGAAAAATCTACTTTAGCTTCAGAGCTGAAAAAATATGTGTTTTTTGTGCAACTTGATGCTGATAAGTATAACATAAAAAAGGCAGTGGAGAGTATTTTTAATGTTAATGTTGTTAAGGTTAATATTATTAATGTAATGGGAAAAGTTAAGCGGTTTAAAGGTGTTTTAGGTAAGCAAGTTAATAGGAAAAAGGCTGTAGTTACTATAGCAAAAGAACATGTTATTGATTTTGGTATTGGAGGTATAAAGTAATAATGCCATTAAAAATTTATAATGCAGTAACTTCATCTTTAAGGCAAGTAGTTCAAGTTGATAAGTCTGAGCTATGGAAGGGGCGGCCTTTAAAAAGATTAACCAGAGGGTTTAGTAAAACTGGTGGAAGAAATAATTTAGGTAGAATTACTGTTTGGCATAGAGGAAAAGGGCATAAGCAATTATATAGGATGGTAGATTTTAAACGTAAAGTAGTAGATATATATGCTACAGTAGAACGTATAGAATATGATCCTAATAGAACTGCTTTTATTGCTTTGATAAAATATGATGATGGTAGGTTTTCTTATATTTTAGCTCCTAAAGGTTTGAATATAGGGGATAAAATAATATCTAGTAAAAATGATGCTGAAATTAGTGTAGGTAATTGTTTACCTTTAGAAGTAATACCAGTAGGTACTACTATACACAATATTGAGATTAAAGCAGGTAAAGGTGGGCAAATTGCTCGCTCTGCTGGAGCATACGCAGTTTTATTAAATAAAGATTCTGGATATGCTCTAATAAGGCTTAGATCTGGTGAAGTAAGAAAGATATTACTAACAAGTAGGGCTACAATAGGTAGTGTTTCAAATATAGATCATAAAAACATATCGTATGGCAAAGCTGGGCGGGTTAGATGGTTAGGCAGACGGCCAGTGGTTCGTGGGGTAGCAATGAATCCTGTTGATCATCCACATGGTGGAGGAGAAGGTAAAACATCTGGTGGACGCCATCCAGTTACTCCCTGGGGTAAAAAAACTAAAGGTAAGAAGACTAGAAAGAATAAATTTACTTCTAAGTTTATTGTAAAAAGGAAAAATTAATATTATATTGGGTTTGATTTTATGGCACGTCCTGTATGGAAAGGTCCTTTTGTTAGGGAAAGTTTGATAAAAAAAGTAAATAAGTTGATAGAATCTGGTAAGAACAGTGTAATTAAAACATGGTCAAGAGAGTCAACAATAATTCCTACCTTTGTTAGGTTTGTTTTTGCTGTGCATAATGGTAATAAATTTATTCCTGTAGTTATTACTGAGGAAATGGTAGGTAGAAAGTTAGGTGAATTTGCTCCTACTAGGACTTTTCATGGGCATGCAGCTGATAGAAAAGTAAAAAGAAAATAGTGATTGGTATTGGTATGTTTGAAATGAAAAATTCTGCTGATGCAACTTTAAAAATGATTAGAGTTAGTCCACGGAAGTTGAATTTAATTGCAGGATTAATTAGAACTTTAAAAGTTTCTGATGCAATTGTGCAATTAAGTTTTTCAAAAAAAAGAGCAGCTATAAATGTAAAAAAATGCTTGCAGTCAGCAATTGCTAATGCGGAGAATAATAAAGGATTAGATATTGATAATTTAATAGTGTTGAAAGCAATTGTTGGTAAAGGCGGGGTAATGAAAAGATTAGTGCCTCGAGCTAGGGGGAAATCATCTAGAATTAAAAAGTTTTTTAGTAATTTATATATTACTGTTAGTGAAATAAATTAAGAGATAAAGAGATATTATTAATGGGACAAAAAGTTAATCCTTGTATATTTAGGATTGGGCCAAATTTACCTAGAAATTGGGAGTCAGTTTTATATGCTAAAAATAATTATTCTGATTTTTTACTGAAAATTTTAAAGATTAGAAAAATAATCAATCAGGAGTATAGACTTGCGCAGATCACTAAGATAGTAATTGAATGGCCATCAAATAAAAATATAATTATTAATATAGATGCTAAGAAGGTTGGAGTAATTATAGGTAAAAGTGGAAGTGATATTGAAAAATTAAAGAAAAAAATAGCAGAGATTACTTTTGCTGATGTGTCTATTAATATACGTGAAATAAAAAAGCCTGAAATAGAAGAAGTTTTTATTGCACAGACTATTGCACAACAATTAGAAAGGAGGCAATCTTTTAAAAAGGTTATGAAAAAGGCAATACAAGCTTCTATAAAGCAAGGGGCTAAAGGTATAAAAATTATATGTTCAGGGCGTTTAGGAGGGGTTGAAATTGCTAGGTCGGAGTCTTATAAAGAGGGTAGGGTTCCATTGCATACAATAAGAGCTGATGTAAGATATGCTACTGCGGAGGCAGTGACGACTTATGGAGTAATAGGAGTTAAAGTTTGGATTTATAATGGTAATGTTAATGAATCTAGAATTAAGGAAGTTAAAAATAATAGTTAAAAAATCATAGTTATGCTGAGTCCTAAAAAACAAAAATATCGAAAAGCACATAAAGGTAGAGTAGCTCTTAAGGCTAAGGCTGGTACTATGATAGCTTTTGGAGAGTTTGGATTAAAGTCTCTTGATAGTTGTAGGGTTACTAGTCGACAAATTGAAGCTGCTAGAAGAGCAGCTGTCAGGTGCATGAAAAGGCAAGGAAAGTTTTGGATTAATGTTTTTCCTAGTATACCAGTTTCAAAAAAACCAACTGAAGTTAGAATGGGGAAAGGAAAAGGTAGTTCAGAGTTTTTTGTTGTTAGGGTATCTATTGGTAGGGTAATGTTTGAGCTTGATGGAGTGAGTGAAGAGATAGCAATTAAAGCTTTAGAATTAGCTAGTGCTAAATTGCCAGTGCGAACTAAAATAGTAAAGCGTTATGAATGAGTTTGAAAAATATAGTGATCTATTTAATATTGAATTACAAGATTTAAATAATTTATTATTGAGATATAAAAAAGAATTATTTAATGCTAGACTACGAAATAGTATTGATGGGGCTAATACTATTAAGGGTATTGCTGGGTTAAGGAGGAAAGTTGCTCAAATTAAAACACAAATTTCAAAAATAAGAAAATAATTAAGAAAAAGAAATAAAATGCCAAGAAGAATTTTACAGGGGCAGGTGGTTAGTGCTAAACCGGATAAAACAATAATTGTAAAAGTTGAGAGAAAGTTTAAGCACCCGCTATATCAGAAAACTATTAAACGTGCTCGAAAATATGCTGTACATGATCCTAATAATTTATATAATGAAGGTGATAGAGTAACAATTATTGAAAGTCGTCCTGTTTCTAAAACAAAATGTTGGCTTGTTTTAGAAGGAAAAGAGGAAAATTGATTTACATAAGTATGATATTTTATAAATTTATAGAGTTAGATGAATGATACAAATGCAAACTATCTTAAGGGTTGCTGATAATTCTGGTGCAAAGGAAGTAATGTGTATTAAAGTATTAGGTGGTACACATCATATGATAGCTAGTTTAGGAGATGTGATAGTTGTTTCTATAAAGTCGGCAATACCAAAAGGTAAGGTCAAAAAAGGTGAGGTATGTAGGGCGTTAATTATTCGAACTAAGTGTGGTATTACTCGTTCTGATGGAAGTAATATTAAGTTTGATAGTAATGATGTTGTCTTGTTAAATAAACAAGAAGAACCATTTTGTACTAGAGTTTTTGGACCTGTGCCTCGAGAGTTAAAAGGAAAAAAATTTTCTAAAATAGTTTCTCTTGCTGAAGAAGTGTTATAATTATGAAAAAGATTAGAATTAAGACTGGAGATCAAGTACAAGTTATTACTGGTAAAGATAAAGGGAAAAGAGGGGTAGTGATTAAGGTACTTACTAAATTATCTAAAGTGATTGTTCAAGGTGTTAATTTAGCTAAAAAGCATGTAAAAGCTGATAAAAATAATTCTGGTGGTATTCTTACTAAAGAATTGCCTATACATATTTCGAATGTCGCTTATGTTGATTCTGTATCTTCTTTAATGACTAAAATTACTTATAAAAAATTAGATGATGAAAGAAAAGTTAGAATTTCTAAGTATTCTGGCAAAATTTTACAAGAAGAAGGAAAATAATGGCTTTAAGTTTTAAGGAATTATCTCTAAAAGAGATAAGAGAAAAAGATATACAGGAGTTACAAAAGCAATTTAATTATAGTAATTTTTATCAAATTCCTAGAATAAAAAAAGTTATAGCGAATATATGTATTAAGGATGCTGTAGCTGACTCTAAGATTATTTATCGTGTTAAAAAAAGTTTAGCTATGATTACTGGTCAAGAGCCGGTATTAATTAAAGCTAAAAAATCAATTGCAGCTTTTAAATTGCGGGAGGGAATGTTAATAGCGTGTAAGGTTACTTTAAGGCGGAAAAGGGCGGAGGATTTTATTAGAGGATTAGTTCTTAGAGTTTTTCCAAGGATAAAGGGGTTTAAGGGTTTTTCGATCAAAAGTTGTGACCAAAGTGGTAATTTTTCTTTTGGAGTGAAAGATATAGGAGATTTTATAGAAATGGATGATGAAGTGAAGAAAAAAGATATGACTGATAAGGAAATAGGTATGAATGTTAATATTGAAACTTCAGCTAAAAGTTCAACAGAATTGAGGGCATTATTGCGGATGCGTGATGTCCCATTTTACGATTAATCATGATATAGGGTAGATATGGCAAAAGTGAGTGCTATACAGAGAAATATAAAACGTAGTAAGTTATTTAATAAATTAAAATTGAAGCGGCAAAGACTAAAGTCTGAAATATATAATAAAAATTTATCTCTTGAAGAAAGATTTAATTTAGTATTAAAGCTATCAAATTTACCACGTAATTCTAGTATTACTAGAATTAGAAATAGATGTGCTGAAACAGGGCGTCCAAGGGGGTATTATAATCAGTTTGGGCTTTGTAGAAATGTTATACGAAAATTAGCTGGTAGTGGTATAATTCCTGGATTAAGAAAATCAAGTTGGTAATAAATGAATAAAAAAGAGAGTAAAGTATGTCAATGAGTGATACATTAGCTGATATGTTAACTAGAATTCGAAATGCTCAAAGAAGTAGGTTAATGTATGCTAATACATTTTTTTCTCGAAAAAAAGAAGCTATATTGAATGTTTTAGTTGAAGAGGGGTTTATACATTCATATTTGATTAAAGAAGTGAGGAATGGAGTTAAGGAAATTATTATTAAGTTAAAGTATTCTCTAAAAGGGGAGCCTAATATAAAAGAGATAAACAAGGTTTCTGCTCCTGGTAGGAGGGTGTATTTACCTATAAAAAAATTGAGGCCATATTATAATAATATGGGAATCTATGTTATCTCTACTTCTAAGGGAATAATATCTGATAGAATAGCTCGTAAGTTAGGTGTGGGTGGAGAAGTGATTTGTAAAATTTTTTGATATTTATGAAGGTAGTGTATATTAATGTCTAGAATTGGGAAGTTAGTTGTATCGATACCTAAAGATGTTGTAGTTGATATTAATGGTTTGTCTATATCTGTATCTGGGCCAAAAGGTAAATTATTAAAGTCATTTTTTGGTAGTATAACTGTGTTAAAAGAAAATGATAAGGTTATAGTAAAACCATTAAATAATGATAAACATTCTAGAGCTATGTGGGGCACAGTGCGAAGTATTATTAATAATATGATACAAGGAGTTAGTAATGGATTTACTAAGGAATTAGAAATAAAAGGAGTAGGGTATGCAGCTTCATTAAAAGGTAATTATTTAAATTTAGCTTTAGGAAAAAGTCATAATACTAAAATTGTAGTTCCTAGTGATATTCAAGTAACAGTTTCTAAAACCAATGCTATTTGTTTATTTGGTATTGATAAACAGGCTCTAGGGCAGTTTGCAGCTTTGATTATAAAACAGCGGCCAGCTGAGCATTATAAAGAAAAGGGTATTAAAATTAAAGGTCAATATATTCAATTAAAAGAAAGTAAGAAAAATTAATAATTGGTTTTAAATGCGCAATTCAAAAGATAGATTTCTGATTAGAAAAAATAGAGTTAGAGCTAAGATAGCAAAATTATCTAGTAATTGTCCTCGTTTATCTGTATTTAAGTCTAATCGCAATATATATGCTCAAGTTATTGAAAATATTGGTAGTAGTAAATCTAATACTATAGCTGCAGCAAGTACTTTAGATAAAGGTATTTCTACTGAGTTAAAGTATTATAAATGCAATGTTCAGTATGCTAAGAGAGTAGGGCAATTATTGGCAAAGAGAGCTAGTAATAAAGGAATAACAAGAGTGGTCTTTGATAGAAGTGGATACAAGTATCATGGTGTAATTAAAGCTTTAGCTGATGGGGCTCGAGAGAAGTTAAATTTTTAGTAATTATATATATTATGTCTAAAGAAGAAATTATTGTAGAACATTTAGTAAATGTTAATCGTGTAACTAAGGTAGTAAAGGGGGGGCGTAGATTTTCCTTTTCAGCTTGTATAGTATTAGGAAATAAAGCTGGAAGTGTAGGGTATGGCCATGGTAAAGCTAATGAAGTTAGTGAAGCTAGGTTTAAAGCTTCGCAAACTGCTAAAAAATATATGATACAAGTACCTTTATGTCAAGGTAGAACTATATATTATGATGTATATGGTAAAAGTGGTGCTGCAAAAGTGATGCTTCGTCGTGCAAAAGCAGGGACTGGAATTATAGCTGGAGGAGCTATGAGATTTATTTTTGATTCTTTAGGTATACAAGATGTTGTAGCTAAGTCTTTTGGATCTTCAAATCCTTATTCAATGATTGCAGCAACTTTAAATGCTTTAAAGCAGTTAACTGTACCAAGAGCAATAGCAGAAAGACGTGGATTAAAATTAAGTGAATTATCAGTTACAGTTCGTAAAAAAAAAATTATAAATAATAATGATGGTATATAAAAAAGTTAAGAATTCTAAAATGTGGAAATAAAAAATAACAAGGTATCTATGAAGTTAAATACTTTATATAATTTGGAAAGAGCAAAAAAGCATTCTAAAAGATTAGGGCGTGGTATTGGTAGTGGTAAAGGTAAAACCTGTGGAAGGGGGGTAAAGGGGCAAAAATCTAGGGCTAAAGTTGCTAAAGGCTTTGAAGGAGGGCAAACTCCTTTAATAAAGAGATTACCAAAGCGTGGTTTTAAATCTATTAATAAAGATAAATATAGTATTATTAATATTACTAAAATTTTATGCTTAATAAAAGCTAATAGAATTGACACTGGAGCAGTTATTGATAGGCTTTTATTATTAAAGTTGAAGGTTTTACCTAAAAATACTAATAAAGTAAAATTGCTGTGGGTAAGTTCTTGTAGTTCAGTCTTAAATAGTGAAAATATATCTTTTTTAACTAAATTTGATTTACAGTTTAGTTTTGATAAGTATTCTATATCTGCAAAAAAAAATATCCTGAATTTAGGAATAAAAGTAATTAATAATTAATATGCAGAATTCTTCTTTTTATGATCAACATGTAACTCTTATTTCTAAGATATTGTTTACGTTAGTAATGTTAATAATATGTAGGGTAGGTGTATATATACCTATAGCTGGTATAGATTCTAATAACTTAAAAGAGTTATTACCTCAAAATCAAGTTGGTATTTTGGGAATGTTTAACATGCTTTCTGGTGGAGCGTTTGTTAATATGTCTATATTTGCTTTAGCAATAATGCCATATATTACTGCTTCAATTATAATACAGTTACTGTCTATGGCTTATCCTGCTTTAGAAAATTTAAAAAAGGATGGAGAAAGGGGGAGGCAGCAAATAATTCAGCTTACACGATATTGTACTATTGCATTGGCTTCATTTCAAGCTTTTGGTATTGCAATATGGTTAGAGAATTTTGTTACTGAATCTGGAGCAGTTGTAATAATGCCAGGAGTGTTTTTTCGATTAACTACAGTTATAACATTAGTTGTAGGTACGATGTTTTTAATGTGGATTGGTGAGCAAATTTCTTCTCATGGAATTGGTAATGGGTCTTCGTTAATTATATTTATAGGGATAATATCTAGTATACCAAAGTCTATCATAGCTACTTTTGAATTAGCTAGAAAAGGTGAAGATTCTCCTTTTCTAGCTATAGCTATTATAGCGGTGATGATTATCTTAATAGGATTTATAGTATTTTTTGAGAAAGCACAAAGGAGGATTTTAGTTCATTACCCTAGACGTCAGTTAGGCAATAAAGTTTACGGTGGTGATACTACTCATATACCACTAAAGTTAAATACGGCTGGAGTTATTCCTCCTATTTTTGCTAGTTCACTGTTGTTATTTCCTCTGACTGTATTAAACTTATCTCAAAATAATAAGGATTCAGAAATTTTACAGTCCATAGTTAGTTATTTTAGTCCTGGCAAGATATTTTTTATATTATGCTATGGTTTATTGATTATATTTTTTAGTATTTTTTATACAGCTATAGTATTTAATTCAGATGAAACAGCTGAAATTTAAGGAAATATAATGCTTATATCCCAGGTAGGAGGCCAGGAAAAAATACTGCTGAATATTTTGATTATTTGCTTGGTAGAATAAGTGTTTTAGGAGCTCTATATTTATGTGTTGTATGTCTTATACCTGAAGTTTTAGGAAATATAATGCCTGGGGGCTTATTTACTTCTAGTGGTACGAGTTTACTTATTATAGTGAATGTAGTACTTGACACTTTATCACAGATTCAAACTCATATTTTTACTAGTAGATATGATGTTTTAGTTAAGAGAATGAAATATAGAGATAAATAGGATAGAGATTTGATATTAATTTTCATAGGCCCACCTGGTTCTGGTAAAGGTACTCAAGCTTTTTTGTTATCAGATGATTTTAGTATTATTTCTGTTGGGAAGGCTTTACGTGCTGTAATGGAAAGTAATACTGAAAAGGCAGATATTGTTAAAAATTTTGTTAAACACGGTAGATTAGTACCATCAGATATTACCAATAAAATTGTACTTGATGCTTTAAAAGATATAGGACAAGATAAAAATATAATACTCGATGGCTATCCTAGGGATATTTTTCAAGCTGAATTTTTACAAAAAAATTTGTCAATGGATTTTAAAGTATTATTTTTTGATATTGATAATGCAATAGTATTACTTAGATTAAGTGGACGAATAAGTTGTAATAATTGTGGAAAAATATATAACAAACTGTATTGTATGCCTAAAATTGATAGAGTTTGTGATATTTGTGGTAGTAGCGACTTTCAGAATAGAGTTGATGATGAAGAAAGTATAATTAAATCAAGATTAGAATCTTATGAGCAAGAGACCTTACCGTTGTTGGAATTTTATAAAGCTCAAAATAAGTTAGTATTAATTGATGCTAATCAACCTGCAGAAGTTATATTAAAAAATATAAAAAAAATATCAGGAATATATTGATTTTTTATGAAAATTATATTATTCAAGGCTTACAAGTCTAATTATTTTAAGAAAGTAAATTAAGAGGAATAAAAGTTCTATGGTCAGGATCTCAAATATTAATATACCAACCAGTAAAAGAGTGGTAATAGGCTTGACATATATATATGGTATTGGTAGATCAGCGGCAGAAAGTATTTGCCAAAAAGCTCAAATTTCGATAGATTCAAAAGTGAAAGATCTATCTAATCAAGAGCTAGTAATATTGAGATCTATAATAGAAAGCCAATATAAAGTTGAAGGTGATTTACGTAGAGAAATAAACCTTAATATAAAAAAGAAAAAAGATATTCGTTGTTATGAAGGGCTAAGGCATATTCGAAAGTTACCAGTTCGAGGACAAAACACTCATTCTAATGCTCGTACTAGAAAAGGCAAGGCTATTGCTATTGCTGGAAAAAAGAAACCTAATAAATAATTTAATAAAATGTATAATACGAAAACAAAAAAGAAAAGAAAAAGTATTACCCTCGGTATAGCGTATATAAAGTCTACGTTTAATAATACTATAGTTACATTTACTGATATGCAAGGTAATGCTATTGCAGCATTATCTGCTGGGGCAATTGGTTTTAAGGGAGCTAAAAAAGCTACTCCTTATGCAGCTCAGATTATAGTAGAAAAAGTTTCTGAAGTTGCTAAAGAACATGGAATAAAGACTCTTTCTATTCGTATACAAGGAGCAGGATCTCAGAGAGAATCAGCTTTAAGAGCTATATTTAATCAAAATTTTATTGTAACTAGTATAACAGATGTTTCTCCAGTAGCTCATAATGGTTGTAGGCCTCCAAAAAGGCGGAGAGTTTAAGTGAAATATGTTAGTTAGTTTATTAGTGAGGGAGAAATATGACAATACTTTTAGCTAAAAATTGGAATTCATTAATTAAGCCTGCAAAGGTTCAGTATAAATCTGTTGATAATAATCCTAATATTAAGACCATGATTGTTGAACCGTTAGAGAGAGGGTTGGGATTAACTTTAGGTAATTCCTTGCGTAGGGTATTATTATCTTCTTTGCGTGGAGCTGCAATTACTTCGATAAAAATTCCAGGTGTAGAGCATGAATTATCGCCGGTAAGTGGAGTTAAAGAAGATTTAACAGATATTATTTTAAATCTTCGAGGTATAATTGTTAAAATGGATTCAGTACAGAAATGTAATTTAAGGTTAGAGGTTTTAGGGCCTGCAGTTGTAACTGCAGGCATGATTACTGTTGCTGATAAGCAAGATGTTATGATTTTAAATCCCCAGCATGTTATTTGCAATCTAGATAAAGGCTTTAATCTAGAAATGGATCTTGTCTGTGAACAAGGGAAAGGATATGTTCCTGCTAATCCATGTAGTATGGAATCTTCGATAGGTGTAATTCGTCTTGATGCATTGTTTAATCCTATAAAGAAGGTATCTTATAAGGTTGAGAATTCAATGGTTGGGCAGGTGACAAATTATGATAAATTGATAATCACTGTTGAAACTAATGGTGTAGTTAATCCAGATGTAGCATTAGGCTTGGCAGCAAGAATATTGTTAGATCAATTACAGGTCTTTATTAATTTTCAAGAAGTTGAGGAAGAAAAGCCAGAAAAGGAAGAGCTTCAAACTATTAATCCTATTTTATTAAAAAAAGTATATGAATTAGAGTTATCTGTAAGATCTCAAAATTGTCTAAAGAATGAAAATATAGTTTATGTTGG
Source organism: Orientia chuto str. Dubai (assembly GCF_000964595.1). Lineage (GTDB taxonomy): Bacteria > Pseudomonadota > Alphaproteobacteria > Rickettsiales > Rickettsiaceae > Orientia > Orientia mediorientalis. The sequence continues at coordinate 13,067 of NZ_LANP01000025.1, forward strand.
GGATTTAGTAGCTAGAACTGAAAATCAAATGCTTAAGACAGCTAATTTTGGTCGTAAATCATTGAATGAGCTTAAGAAAATTTTGGCTAATTTCAATTTGGAATTTGGTATGAAAGATATAGGTTGGCCTCCAGAAAAACTTGAATCTCTTGCAAAAAAACATGAAGAGCAATATTAGTATTAAATAGAGGTAATTAATGCGTCATAGAATTAGTGGTAGAAAATTAAATAGAACAACTAGTCATTTGTTAGCAATGTTGTCAAATATGGCTGTAGCATTAATACAGCATGAGCAAATTAAGACTACTTTACCTAAAGCAAAAGAACTTAAGCGTTTTATTGAAAGGTGTATAACTATTGCTAAAAAAGGTAGCCTACATGATATTAGGAATTTAGTGTCTAAAATTAAGAATAAATATGCAGTAAGAAAATTGATAACTGTATTAGCCCTCAGATATGCTAACCGCCATGGGGGATATACACGGGTTTTAAGAGCTGGGTTTAGGTATGGGGATATGGCACCTATGGCGTATATAGAGTTTGTGGATCGTAATGTTGAATCTAAAGGTAAAGAATTAAAACAAAACTATAGAGATACAGAGCAGCTAGTAATAGAGCAGTCCAACTAACTAATATATCATGCAAAATAGATATAAATTAATGGTAATATTTTAAATTAGGATATAAAAATTTAAAGATGGCAAATCATAAATCAACTAAGAAATCAATTAGAAAGGATCAAAAAAGAACATTGATAAATAAAAGTAGAAAGTCCAATGTTAGGACCTTTTTAAAGAAAGTAGCATTAGCAATTAATGCTGGTGATAAGAAGGTAGCTAGTGAGGCTTTGAGTGCAGCTCATTCTAGATTAGCTAAAGGAGTTAATAAAGGAATTTTAAAATTAAATACTATTTCAAGAAAAGTTAGTAGGTTATCTAAAAAAATAAAACAACTTGAAGATTTAAATTAGTTAATATAATTATTTATATGCTATATTTAGTGTTCGATACTAATGTTTTTTGTTAATTTTTAATATAGCAATGTCAACTTCTATAGTTCCGCCAATAGCAAAGAAAATATTCCATAGTTTTACTGTAAATAATAACAAAATTAGAGATGATTTTGCATGGCTTAGGGATCGTGAATGGCCAAAACAGGTGAAGGATAAGTCAATATTATCTTATCTTGAGTCTGAGAATAGTTATGCTGATGCATATTTTAATCAGTATCAGCTAATGATTACTGAAATATATAAAGAGCTGAAGTCTAGAATAAGGCTTACTGATCAGTCGCCATATACTAAAAAGAAGGATTATTTTTATTATATTAGAACCGAAGCTGAGAAAGCATATCAGATTTTTTGTCGAAAATATGGTAGTATGGATGCAGAGGAAGAAATAATATTAGATATAAATGACTTAGCTAAGCAGTATTCATTTGTATCAATTGGGTCTTTTAGTGTCTCACCGGATAATAGTTATGTTGCTTATTCAGTTAACTATGATGGTAGTGAGCGCTATACGATAAAAGTACTTGATCTTAATACTAATACTCATTTAATGGATGAAATACCTCAAGTGATTGGTAATATAGTATGGCATGAAGAGATTTGTGGTTTTTTTTATACTAAAACTAATAAGTATTGGCGCTCAGACAAGGTTTTGTTTCATAAACTGAATAGTGATCTGGAATATGATAAGCTTATTTTAGAGGAAAAAAATGCCTTATATAATCTTGTTATTCAAAAATCTAATGATGCAAAGTATCTCTTTATTGAATCATCAGGCCATGATAATAATGAATACTATTTTGTTAGTACTAAAGATGCAAGTTTAATTCCTTATATAATTCAGCAACGTATGCCTAAAGTAATATATGATGTTGAGCATTATAACGGAGAGTTTTTTATTTTAACTAATGATATAAATGAGAATTTTCGGCTTGCAGTGACTAAAGTGGAGAATCCTAGCCAAAAATATTGGAAAACTTTTATTGCATTTTGTGAAGGTGAATATTTAAAATCATTTGATATATCTAAGAGTTGTTTAATTATTACATATAAAGTTAATGGTCTTAGTGCAATTAAAATATTAAATTTTACAAATAATAAGATAAAAACTTTAAACTTTGATGAGCAGGTTTTTTCAGCTATAGCTTATACTAGTAATTTTGAAGAGGATGATATTAGGGTTGAATATTCTTCTCTAAGACAGCCTAAAATAGTTTATCAATATGATTTAGTTTTAGATAAATTAAATATTTTGAAAAAAAATGAGATACCTGGAAGTTTTAGTTCAGAAGAGTATGAAGTTGAAAGATTGTATGCTAATAACAATAATACTTTGATACCAATTTCCTTAATTTATAAAAAGTCTAAATTTAAGCGTGATGGTTCTAATCCGGTGTTTTTATATGGATATGGTTCCTATGGAATATCAATTAGTCCTTCATTTAACAGTAATATATTTTCATTAGTAGATCGTGGTATTATTTATGCTTTAGCCCATATTAGGGGAGGGGATGACTTAGGGTATAGTTGGTATACACAAGCTAAATTTTTAACTAAAAAAAATACTTTTGAAGATTTTATCTGTTGTAGTAAACATTTAATTGAAAATAATTATACTAGCAAAGGTAATATTATAATTAGTGGAGGTAGTGCTGGAGGATTATTAATAGGAGCTGTTATTAATACTAATCCTGAACTATATAAAGCAGCAATTTTACATGTACCATTTGTAGATGTATTAAATACTATGCTTGATTCATCGTTACCGCTAACTCCTGGTGAGTATGATGAGTGGGGTGATCCACAAAAACCAGAGTATTTCGATTATATTAGATCTTATTCACCTTATGATAATATAAAAGCCCAGCATTATCCTCATATATATGTTAGTGCTGGTTTAAGCGATTTAAGAGTAGGTTATTGGGAAGCAGCAAAATGGGTTGCTAAGTTGCGCTCATTAAAAACTGATAGTAATAAGTTAATTTTAAAAATGAATATGAACTTAGGTCATAGTGGTCCTAGTGATCGCTTTGAGTCTTTAAAAGAACAAGCACAAGATTATTGCTTTGTTTTAAGTTTGTTAAATAACTAAAGAAATCATTTCATTTAATAAAAAATGCTAAGTTATAGTAATTTTTTTGATAATCACTTGCATAACATAAAGCTAGAGGGAAGATATAGGAAGTTTACATGTATTAAAAGATCTACTACAGATTTTCCTTATAATGTCTGTATGCAAACAGGGAAAAAAGTTTTGATATGGTGTACTAATGATTATTTGGGTATGAGCTTTCATTCAGAAGTTATATTATCAGCAATTCAAGCTATTAAACAGATGGGAGTAGGAACTGGAGGAACTAGAAATATTGGTGGTAATAGTAGTTCTATAGTTGAACTTGAAAGGTTACTAGCAATACTACATAAAAAACAACAAGCTTTAGTTTTTACTTCTGGATATGTTGCAAATGATGCAACATTACAAAGTTTAGCTCAAATTATTCCAGGTCTAATATTTATTTCTGATGAATATAATCATGCATCTATAATTGCTGGTATTCGAAACTCAAGAGCAGAAAAGCATATTTATTGCCATAATGATGTACAATCTTTAAAACAAATTTTATCGTCTATACCAGTAAATCAGCCTAAGATTATTGTATTTGAAGCAATTTATTCTATGAGTGGAGCTATTGCTCCTATAGAAGAAATTTGTAGTTTAGCTAAGCAATATAATGCATTAACATACATTGATGAAGTACATAGTGTTGGATTATATGGAGATGATGGGGCTGGGTTATGTAGCTTAACTGGCTTATCAAACCAAGTTGATATTATACAAGGAAATTTGGCTAAAGCTTATGGAGCCATTGGAGGCTATATTGCTGCTGATAGTAGCATTATTGATGCGATTAGGTCAACAGCATCAGGATTTATTTTTACAACTGCATTGCCTCCAGTAATTAGTTGTGCAGCTATGACTAGTATAAGATACTTAATGGAATCTAATAAAGAAAGACTTAAACTTCAAGAAACTGTTACTAAACTGAAGTATAGTTTAGCAAAAGCTGGTATAAAATATTTAAATAATAATAGCCATATTATAGCTATAGTTATTGGTGATCCAATTTTAACTCAGCAAGTTGCTCAAACTTTGTTAGAGGAGTATAATATATATATTCAAGCTATTAACTTTCCAACAGTACCAAGAGGAACAGAAAGATTGCGCATTACTCCTACTCCATTTCATACTGATAAAATGATAGATGATTTAACAGCAACTTTAAAACATATATTATTAAGCCTCAATATATCTATGGCGTTTAACCCTTGCAATATTATTACCGATTCTGCATAAGAAGTGAAAACTCAAAATTTGAATGTAAAACAGCTGCTACGATAGTTTTCTATAGACTATATCAACTTTTCATGACTGTGCAGTATATCCTAAGTTTAATATATAGCTTAAATTGTTATGGAAATGAAAATATAAGGCTAAGCAAAGCTAAGCATCAGGTACAAGTAGCTGAATCAATATAATAATAAAAGAAAAAGACATTGAAACTGAGCAAGAATTTATCCCTCTTTTGCTCGATACTTCAAATTATCAGATAGTGCTGACGAGCTAAGTGGATACTGTTTCTTTCACAGTGATTTTGATAATATAAGTTCTGGTTCAAAAGAAAAACAACTTTTAAATATAGTTCTTAAAAACAACAGCATTTATTTACTTTTGAACACCTAGATCACAACTATATACTTTAATTTGAGCCACAATGTGTCTAATAACTTCTTCATTATGATTAGCAGCAGCTGTTGCTTCTTGATGTTGTCTTAATTTCTTCAAAGCAATTTCTTTATTACGATAAGCTGCTCTATAATCTGAACTACTAATAGCTAAATTAAAATTTTCTATTGCCTCTTGATATTGTCCTAATTTGGTCAAAGCAAGTCCTTTATTGTTATAAGCTTCCGCGTTATATTGTGTTATTATTCCAACAATAACTATCATAGTTTTTATTAATTCCACAACTATTAATTATAAATATTCTTACTATAGATCATAAATCATCTCCTAGATTCTAGCTATAGCAGAAATTTTTTAATTAGTTTGCATATAATAGCTAAATCATAATTTTTTATTGCTTTTTGATATTGTCTTAATTGAAAAAATGAATTCCCCTTACTAAAATATTTTTCTTATAGCGTATTTTTATCCTGAATTAAATTATGTTATATAAAGCTGCTTAATAATACTGTCATAAATTTCATATGATTATTAATTTCCCTTAACTTTTAATTTTTAGCCTTATTTTAATACTATCAGAAAATTTATCGATATTCTTTTATTTTTTATCACTAGTATTTGTATAATTAAAGATCATATCCTAAACTGTAATTAAATTTGCAAAATTTGTTAATTAACCTATAAGAGAAGTTATCTTTTGTTGCTAACTTGTGTTAAAGAGATAGAAAAATGAATATTTTAAGAACTTTATTAATTCTGATTGTTTTGTTTACATTTAATAATGTATATGCGGTAGAGTATGAGCTGCAAGATAACAAGCTACTAGAGATAGAAATTGCTGAATATGGACCAACAAGACTCAGCCTAAAATCTGATAAAATCAACAATATATTTGCTTATCCGCAAGATGCAGCTGAGATGGTAATTCATAATTCCGGCTGTATTTTTGTTGTACCACAGCAAGGTAAAAACAAGCTTTATTTAACATTGATTAGTGAAAACGAAACAATACAAGATTTAAAACTGATTTTTGTTTCAAAGAATCCAAGTCCTGTAATGCTTATTAAAACATCTGATAGTGAATCGATAGAGTTTCCAAATGGTCCACTAGATAAAGTAGATAGTCTTTCTAGTGGAAAGCTCAAAACTATAGGTATATCCAGTGCAACTATTTTATCATCGATTTGGGCTATAGCTAGAGGTAATATCAAGCTTGCTGGAGTCATGGTAGCAATTGGTATTGTTTTAGGTTTGTTCCTAAATTGGCTTGCTAGTGGAGTGAAAATTAACTGGCGTTTAGAACTGAAAAATTTAAATGCTAAGCAATTCATTTACAAAGTAATTATTCAAGATAAGCCAGTAATAAGCTTAGTTGGTGTAGCAATATTAGTCACTTTTG